>JBLHHE010000034.1:0-10193 GCA_047616465.1 Alphaproteobacteria bacterium | reverse complement strand
CAGATGACGCCTTCGTGCTCGGCCTTGTGAGCCAGCCAAGGGGGTCCGACCAGATCGCCGATCGCCCACACACCGGGTTCGCCGGTGGCGCCCCATTGGTCGATCACCATGTGGGTCCGGTCGACTTTGATCTTGGTGCCATCGAGGCCGATATTTTCCACATTGCCGACGATGCCGACGGCCATGATGGCGCGGTCGACGGTGATCTCTGATTTTTTCCCCCCGGCCTCGATGGTGGCGGTGACGTTGTTCTTGCCGGCCTTCAAGGCGCTCACCGTGGCGCTTGTATGGATTGTCATGCCCTGTTTCTCGAACGCCTTGTGGGCGAGCGCAGAGATTTCGGCATCTTCGACCGGCAATACCCGCTCGAGAACCTCGACTACCGTCACTTCGGCGCCCAGGGTCCGGTAAAACGAGGCGAATTCAATGCCGATGGCGCCGGATCCCACGACCAACAGCGACTTCGGCATGATGTCGGGAACCATGGCCTCGCGGTAGGTCCAGATCAGCTTGCCGTCGGCCTCCAGCCCGGGCAGTTGGCGGGCGCGGGCGCCGGTCGCCAGGATGATGTTCTTGGCCTCGAGATCGGCGATGTTCTTGCCATCCTTCTCGACGGTGAGCTTGCGGGCGCCGGCTTTGCCGCCGGCCAGCTTGCCCCAACCGTCGATGACCTCGACCTTGTTCTTCTTCAACAGATAGCCCACGCCCTGATTGAGCTGCTTGGCGACGCCGCGCGAGCGCTCGACGATCTTTTGCAGATCGAACGATACCCCGGTGACCTTCAGGCCAAACGCGTCGGCGTGTTGAATATAATTGTAGATCTCTGCCGAGCGCAGCAGCGCCTTGGTCGGAATGCAGCCCCAGTTAAGGCAAATGCCGCCCAGATGGTTGGCCTCGACAAGAACGGTCTTCAGGCCAAGCTGTGCGGCGCGGATAGCCGCCACGTAGCCGCCGGGGCCGCCGCCGACAATGATGAGATCGAATTTACTATCTGCCAAAGTGAAATCCTCGGCCCGGTCAGGTGCGCTACAGCAACATTCCGAGCGGGTCTTCGATTAGGGCCTTGAAAGCGGCGAGGAATTCCGCGCCGACCGCGCCATCGACCACGCGATGATCGACCGAAAGGGTGCACGACATAATTGTGGCGATGGCCAGCGCGCCCTCTTTGACGATGGGGCGCTGTTCGCCGGCGCCGACGGCTAGGATGCAGCCTTGGGGCGGGTTGATGATCGCCTGGAAATCCTTGATGCCGAACATACCGAGATTGGAGATCGAGAAGGTGCCGCCCTGATATTCTTCCGGGGCCAAACTGCCGTCGCGGGCCCGGGTGGCCAGATCGCGCATTTCTTCGGAGATTGTGCGCATGCCCTTGCCGTTGGCGTTGCGCACGATCGGCGTGATCAGACCATCGTCGATGGCAACCGCGACCGAGATGTCGGCTTGGCGGTACATTTTGATACCGTCGTCGGACCAGGACGCGTTCGCCGCCGGCACCTGCATCAGGGCCACCGCGCAGGCCTTGATGACCATGTCGTTGACCGAGATTTTAAATTCGCCGTTTTTGGCGCGGGCATTGAGGTCGGCGCGTACCCCTAACAGCGCGTCGATCTGGCAATCGACTGTCAGGTAGAAATGAGGCACCTGCTGCTTCGATTCGGTGAGCCGGCGGGCGACCACTTTGCGGATATTGCTGACCGGCACAAGATCGAACGGCGTCTCGCCGGCGATGGGAGCCGCTGTGGCGGCTGGCGCGGTTGTTGGCGATACCGCAGCTACACCGCCCCCTGCATAGGCTTCGATGTCGGCCTTGACGATGCGCCCGTTCGGGCCAGAGCCGTTGACCGTCGATAGATCGATCCCTTGCTGCTCGGCCATGCGCCGGGCCAAGGGGCTGGCGAAAACGCGCTCGCCCTTATTCGACGCCACCGCTGCCGGTTTCGGAGCGGGAGCTGATGTTGCGGCAGCCGGCGCGGGCGCTGCTGGTTCGGGGGCGGCCGGTGGGGCGGCTGCCGGTGCGGCTGCGACGGCGTCGAAACCGGCCAATGCGCTGCTGTCCTCGCCCTCTTCCAGGATAATCGCGATGGGGGTGTTGACCGGGATTTCTTCGGTCCCCTCGGCGACCAAAATCTTGCCCAATATGCCCTCGTCGACGGACTCGACTTCCATCGTTGCCTTGTCGGTTTCGATTTCGGCAATGACGTCGCCCGGCGCGACGCTGTCGCCTTCGTTCTTCAACCAGCGCGCGAGATTTCCCTCGGTCATGGTCGGCGACAGTGCTGGCATCAGAATGGTGATGGGCATGTTCTTTATTTCCTACGAGCGTCGGGAGCGGATTGTATCGTTGATAGGGCAAACCGTTGTTGCGAAATGCGTCACTGTAGCCTCATTTGTGGCAATAATTCGTATGGTTCTTGCTAATTCATGGTTGATTGTGGCTTCAATAACCTTATTGGTAGAATCCTGTGCTAACTGTTAGCTGCGATAGGTGACGTTTTTGGCGGCGGTCACGATATCGCCGGTTTGCGGCAGCGCCAGTTTTTCTAAATTGGCGGCGTAAGGCATCGGAACGTCGGCGCCATGCACCCGCGCCACCGGCGCGTCGAGCCAATCGAAGGCCTGCTCCATCATCAATGCCGCCATTTCCGAACCGATACCGGCGAACGGCCAGCCCTCTTCGACCGAGACCAGGCGGTTGGTCTTTTTGACCGATTTGACAATGGTTGCCGTGTCGAGGGGCCGCAGGGTGCGCAGGTCGATCACTTCGGCGGAAATGCCGTCCGCGGCTAGCGCGTCGGCGGCCTCGAGAGAGCGCTCGACCATCAGCGAGAACGCGGTGATGGTGACGTCCGTGCCTTCGCGCACCACCTTGGCGCTGCCGATCGGCACGGTGAAGTCGTCGGATGTCGGCACATCGAAGGTCTGGCCGTAGAGCATTTCGTTTTCGAGGAAAATAATCGGGTTCGGATCGCGGATCGCCGATTTCAACAGGCCCTTGGCGTCGGCCCCTGAATACGGCGCGACGACCTTGAGCCCGGGACAATGGGCATACCAGCTGGCGTAGCATTGGGAATGCTGCGCGCCGACCCGCGAGGCGGCGCCGTTGGGCCCGCGAAATACGATCGGCGCGGTCATTTGACCGCCCGACATGTAGAGGGTCTTAGCGGCCGAATTTATAATTTGGTCGATCGCCTGCATGGCGAAATTGAAGGTCATGAATTCGATGATCGGCCGCAGACCGTTGAGGGCCGCGCCGACACCGACGCCGGCAAATCCCTGCTCGGTAATCGGGGTATCGATCACCCGGCGCTCGCCAAATTCCTCGAGCAATCCCTGGCTGACCTTGTAGGCGCCCTGATACTGCGCGACTTCCTCGCCCATCAGGAAAACATTTTCCTCGCGGCGCATCTCTTCGGTCATGGCGTCACGCAGGGCTTCGCGAAGGGTTATTTTCGCGGTCTCGCCGATATATGCGTCCTCGACAGGCGCCTGCAAAACTGGCGCCGCTACGGTGGCTGGCGTGCCGGCTGGTTGGGCGTCAACTGGGGCTGGTATGGCCGGAGCCGCGGCGACAGGTGCGGGCATGGCGATGTCGGCCGCGCTTTCGCCCTCTTCCAAAATAACTGCAATGGGGGTGTTCACCGGCACGTCTTCGGCCCCCTCGGGCACCAGAATTTTGCCGAGAATACCTTCGTCGACGGCTTCGACTTCCATAGTGGCCTTATCGGTTTCGATCTCGGCGAGCACGTCGCCCGGCGCGACCGAGTCGCCTTCGGCCTTGAGCCATCGGGCCAGGTTACCCTCGGTCATGGTCGGCGACAGGGCCGGCATGAGAACTTGGACGCTCATCAGAGGATTTCCTTATGGACGATATCGTTGGAAGCCATTGTTGAACTCTAGGCTTCGCTGAGAATGTCGGTGTAAAGCTCGGACGGATCGGGTTCCGGGCTGGTTTGGGCGAACTCGGCCGCCTCGTTAACGACTTCGCGCACTTCGCGGTCGAAGGCCTTTAAATCGTCTTCGGTGGCGTCGCCGCGCTCGATGAGAACCGCCTTCAACGTGTCGAGGGGATCTTTTTCGGTGCGGATTTTCTGCACCTCTTCCTTGGTGCGGTACTTCGCCGGGTCGGACATAGAGTGGCCCCGGTAGCGGTAGGTCTGCATTTCAAGAATGAACGGGCCATTGCCGGCGCGCACATGAGCCAGCGCACTGCGTCCCGCCGCGTTGACGGCGCGCACATCCATGCCGTCGGGTTGCTCGCCGGGAATGCCGTAGGCCTGGCCCCGTTGCCATAATTGCGTGCCGGCGGAGGCCCGCTCGACCGAGGTGCCCATACCGTAGCGGTTGTTCTCGATGACGTAGATCACTGGCAACTGCCACAGCGCGGCCATGTTGAACGATTCGTAGACCTGACCCTGGTTGACCGCGCCATCGCCGAAATAGGTTAGACACACGCCGTTGTCCTGGCGGTACTTGTGGGCAAACGCGATGCCGGTGCCCAGGGGCACATTGGCGCCGACAATGCCGTGGCCGCCATAGAAATTCTTCTCGGTCGAAAACATATGCATCGACCCGCCCTTACCCTTGGAATAACCGCCGCTACGCCCCGTGAGCTCGGCCATGACGCCGCGCGGCTCCATCCCGCACGCCAGCATGTGGCCATGGTCGCGGTAAGTGGTAATCACCGTATCCTGGGGTTCCAGCGCGGCCTGCATGCCGGTGACGACAGCTTCCTGGCCTATATAGAGATGGCAAAATCCGCCGATCAGGCCCATGCCGTACATCTGCCCGGCCTTCTCCTCGAACCGGCGGATCTTTAGCATCGCGCGGTAAAAATTTAGGAGCTCTTCGGCGCTGTGTTCGACCGGCGAGCTCTTCTGTTGTCGCCGGGATTTCGTCGGGCGTTTTGCGCCTGTTGCGCGCGAACTTTGTGTCGCCGTCGCCATAATCTCTCCCCCTAGGATCAAAACAGGACCGCCATCTCTTTACGACAAGTAGGCGAACCCGGACTTTTCAGCAAGTCACAAATGCCGAAAAAGTCAATAATCACGGGGAAATAGCAGGAATTTACTCGGTATTGGTTAATCGGCATTTTCGGCCGAGAAATATAAGTTCGCAGCGACCGCCAGAACCGTGCCGAAAATTACGCGCAGCGCCCGCGAGGTGGGTGCGATCGAAGGTCGTGCAAATTATTTTTGTAAAAAACCTAACGGGGGGTCGGCGTGATGATGACGATCTCGTCTGGATGAACATAGTTCAACATCACGCGCGCCCGTTCCTCGAGCATGTCGGGGTCGAGATTGTCGGGGCGCAACAGCGCAACCTGTTGAACCAAGCGCCGCCGGTCGTTGCTGGTCTCGGCTTGGATGACCTCCGCCGCGGCAACTTTCGACTGAAGTTCAAGCAGCGCGATAACGCCATGATTGCCTTGAATCATATGGAAGGAGAAATACGCCAACACCAGCGCACCGAACACGGTCAGCCAGATATGGCGTGCGCGCAACCGAATATCTTCGAATACTGTCATAAAGGCATGGAATCACAATGGGATTCGCGTCGTCAAGCTTTAAAGTAGTTTCTTAGCTTTTATTCGGAAGCACCGAGCGCCCGGCATAGCGCGCCGCCGGGCCGAGCTGATCTTCGATCCGCATCAATTGATTGTACTTGGCCAGACGGTCGGAACGGCTCAGCGAGCCAGTTTTTATCTGTCCGCAATTGGTGGCGACGGCCAGATCGGCGATGGTTGTATCCTCGGTCTCGCCCGACCGGTGGGACATCACGGCGCGATAGGCCGCATTGTGGGCGATCTCGACCGCCTCGAGGGTCTCCGACAGGGTACCTATCTGGTTCACTTTTATGAGAATGGCGTTGGCGACACCTTTGGCGATGCCGTCACGCAGCCGAACCGGGTTGGTGACGAACAAATCATCACCGACCAACTGCACACGGTCGCCGATAAGGTCGGTCAGGAGGCGCCAGCCGTCCCAATCGTCTTCATCCATACCGTCTTCGACCGAGATGATGGGAAACCGGTCGCACAGATCTTTGAGATACGCGGCCATTTCCGATGACCCCAGTTTCTTGCCCTCGCCGGCTAAATTATAGACGCCGTCGGCGTAAAATTCCGACGCGGCGGCATCGAGCGCGAGAACCACATCGTCGCCCGGTCTGTAGCCGGCGCCTTCGATGGCCTTGAGAATGTATCCCAGCGCTTCGTCCGCGCTTTTCAAATTGGGGGCAAAGCCGCCCTCGTCGCCCACATTGGTGTTGTGGCCGGCGTCGGACAGTTGCTTGCGCAGCGCGTGAAACACCTCGGCACCGATACGCACCGCCTCGGCGATATCGCCAGCCCCCACCGGCATGATCATGAATTCCTGGATGTCGATGGGGTTATCGGCATGGGCGCCGCCATTGATGATGTTCATCATCGGCACCGGCAAGGTGCGCGCATTGCTGCCGCCGACATAGCGGTACAGCGGCAGTTCGGAATCTTCGGCGGCGGCTTTGGCGATCGCCAGGGAAACGCCGAGAATGGCGTTGGCGCCCAGACGGGCCTTGTTCGGCGTGCCGTCGAGTTCGATCAGCAGGGAATCCAAATATTCCTGATTGTCGGCGTCGAGGCCGGATAAGGCCTCGAAGATTTCATTGTTCACCGCATGGACGGCGTCGAGCACGCCCTTGCCGCCATAACGCAACGGGTCGCTATCGCGTAACTCGACGGCTTCGTGGGCGCCCGTGGACGCGCCGGAAGGCACTGCGGCGCGGCCAAAGGAGCCGGTTTCCAGGGTGACATCCACCTCGACCGTGGGATTGCCCCGGCTGTCGAGGATTTCGCGCCCTACAATATCTGCGATCTCACTCATACATCACACTTTTGCTTGTTACTTTGGTTTCGAGTTTACGACAAACTCACCGGATGCGCCTTGGCAACCCGGTCGATTTCGAGCAACGTTTCGACAATGCCCGGTAACGCCTTGAAATGGATCATGTTGGGACCGTCGCTAGGGGCCTGGTCCGGGTCTTTGTGAGTTTCCATGAATACGGCTGCGACGCCAATCGCCACGGCGGCTCGGGCCAGTATGGGGGCAAATTCCCGTTGGCCGCCACTCGTGGTCCCCTGCCCGCCCGGCTGTTGCACCGAATGAGTAGCGTCAAACACCACAGGGCAGTTCGTTTGGCTGGCCATGATCGGCAGCGAACGCATATCGGACACCAACGTGTTGTAGCCGAAGCTGGCGCCACGCTCGCACACCAGAACCCGGTCATTGCCGGCGGCGCGCGCCTTATCGACCACGTTCTTCATGTCCCACGGCGCCAGGAACTGGCCCTTCTTGATATGCAGGGCCCGCCCGGTCTCGGCGGCTGCGACGATCAAGTCGGTCTGGCGGCACAGAAACGCCGGTATCTGCAGCACATCGACGGCCTCGGCGACCCGGGCGCAGTGGGCGGCCTCATGAACGTCGGTCAGCACGGGCAGTCCTGTGGTCTCGCGGATCTCGGCGAATATGGGCAAACATTCTTCAAGGCCGAGACCGCGCGCCGTCCCCGCCGATGTCCGGTTCGCCTTATCGAAGCTGGTCTTGTAGATAACGCCAATACCAAGCTTTTTCCCCATCTCGGCCAGGGCCGCGCTCATTTCCAGAGCGTGCGCCCGCGATTCGAGCTGACACGGGCCGGCGATCAGCGAAAGCGGCAGATCGTTACCGACCATGAGGTTGCCAATGGCAACTTGTCCGTTTGCCGCCATGGTTACACCAACCGCGACTGGGCGAGCGCCGCCGCCACGAACGAGCTGAATAAGGGGTGAGGATCGAACGGCTTGGATTTCAATTCGGGATGGAATTGCACCCCGATGAACCAAGGGTGATCGACCAATTCGATCGTCTCGGGCAGTGTCCCGTCGGGCGACATGCCGGAAAATTTCATGCCGGCGGCTTCCAAGGCTTCGCGGTAATTGATGTTGACCTCATAGCGGTGACGATGGCGTTCGGCAATTTCGGTCATGCCGTAGATTTCCGCTATATGGGTGCGTTCCTCGAGATATGCCGGATAGGCCCCCAGACGCATGGTGCCACCCATATTGTCGCCGCTGGCGCGCCGTTCCAGCGAATCGCCCCGCTGCCATTCGGTCATCAGGCCGACCACCGGGTCTGTGCAGGGGCCAAATTCCGTCGAACCGGCCTCCGGCATCCCCGCCAGATTGCGCGCGGCTTCGATCACCGCCATCTGCATACCGAAGCAGATGCCGAAATATGGCAGCTTGTGCTCGCGCGCGAACCGGGCCGCGCGCATTTTACCTTCGGCGCCTCGTTCGCCAAAGCCGCCGGGAACCAGGATGCCATGGACATCGCTGAGTTGCTCGACCGTGTCCTCTTCCTCGAATGTTTCCGAGGAAATCCAGTCGAGATTGACCCTGGCATTGTTGGCGATGCCGCCGTGTGACAACGCCTCCGATAGGGATTTATAAGCGTCCGGCAGGTCGGTGTATTTGCCGACGACCGCAATCTTAACTTCGCCGTCGGGCTCTCGGATGCGGCTGACGATGTGGCGCCAGGCGTCGAGGTTGGGCACCGGCGTTGTGCTAAGACCAAAATGCTGCAGAACCTGGCTGTCGAAACCATCCTCGTGATAGTCGATGGGCACTTGATAGATGGTGTCCACATCGAGCGCCGGCACCACGGCCTCGGGGCGAATATTACAGAACAGGCCGATTTTGTTGCGTTGGGCTTCCGGGATCGGCCGGTCGCAGCGGCAGACCACCATATCGGGGCGAATGCCGACGCTTTGCAGTTCCTTGACCGAATGTTGCGTCGGTTTGGTTTTGAGCTCTCCGGCGGCCTGCAGATAGGGCACCAGCGTCAGATGGATGAACATTGCCCGGTTGCTGCCCAATTCATTGCCGAGTTGGCGGATCGCCTCGAGAAACGGCAGGCTTTCAATGTCGCCGACCGTTCCGCCGATTTCGCAGATGATAAAGTCCTCATCGTGCAAATCGGCAACGACGAATTTCTTTATGGCGTCGGTGACATGGGGGATCACTTGGACTGTGCCGCCGAGATAATCGCCGCGGCGTTCCTTACCCAGAACGTCGGAATAAATCCGGCCTGTGGTTACATTGTCCGATTTTGTCGCGGCGACGCCGGTAAAACGCTCATAATGGCCCAGATCGAGGTCGGTCTCGGCGCCATCGTCGGTGACGAAGACTTCGCCATGTTCGATCGGGCTCATGGTTCCCGGATCGATGTTGAGATAGGGATCGAGTTTACGGACGCGGACCCGATAGCCGCGCGCCTGCAACAGCGCGCCCAGCGCGGCAGAGGCCAGACCCTTCCCTAGCGACGACACAACGCCGCCCGTTATGAAAATAAACCGAGTCGTCATGGATCTATCTTGTACCCAATTTGCGGGCGCGCGGACAAAGGTGATTCATCCACAAGGTATTTTTTTGCGGCGACCGTCCCGCTCCACAGAAAAAGGCGGCACGGGTGCCGCCTTAATTTTAGGGTCGTGCCGTTTGGCGCGATGCTGGTCATTCGCCTGTTGGCACCGCCGGCTGGTGGGGCCGCATCGGCTCCTGCTGGACCGGGGCCGCCTCTTCCTGGATGATCGAGACAGGACCGTCATTGCCGCCGGCCAATATGGCCAGCCCAATGCTGGTCAGGAAAAAAGAGCCAGCTAAGATGCCTGTCGCGCGGGTCAGCAGATTAGCCGCCGCCCGGCCGCCTAACAGCCCGCCCATGCTGCCGCCGCTCGGACCGCCGCCGCCGAGCCCGCCGAGCCCTCCCTCGGATTTCTGAAGCAGCACTACGCCAACCAGCGCGAGCGCTATGAGCAGGTGAACGACGAGGATAATTGTTTGCATGGGTCGTGTTTACCGTGCGTTCTCGGGTGGGCCCGCTAAGGCGAATACGAACGAAATCATTAAGTCTGGCGGCTATTTAATGCCTTGGCCGCCGTAATTCCAGTGCTAAACGCCTATCTCAGGTTACTGCCGCTGCTGCGATGGCGCAAAAATCGCTTGCCTTCAGGCTCGCCCCGCCGATGAGACCCCCGTCCACATTGCCGATTGCCAGGATGGAAGCCGCATTATCGGGCTTCATCGAGCCGCCGTAAAGCAACCGAATTTGATCCGCCTTAGATCCAAGTAGTTTCTGGAGACAGGCGCGGATATGGCTGTGCGCCATGGCGATTTCTTC
>JBLHHE010000033.1:0-10394 GCA_047616465.1 Alphaproteobacteria bacterium | reverse complement strand
GCGAGGGCAATAGGCTGCGGGACTCGAGCATAACGCCCGCGATCACCGCACCGGCGGCGTTCGCTGTAAGCAACAGCATGTAGCGGTAGCCGTCGAAGCCGAAACCAAAATCGCGCGCAAACTCCGGAAAATGCGGATGATAACCGTTGCCCACGAGTGCGGCTGAGACACCCGCGAGCAGCGTCATGGCGAAAACCACGGGCACGCCCGAGATCTGCCGCACCGCCGCGATCATGTCGCCGTAGGACGTGATGCGGCTTGCCGCCGGACGTTCGGCGGCGGCCGCACGGACCGGGTTGCGAACCAGCCAGAGCAGCAGCGGCAGGTAGATCGCGGCGTTGACGACGATGCCAGCAGACGGCCCAAGATAGATCAGCAACGCGCCACCGATCGCCGGCCCGAGCAACATGCCGAGGGTTATCGACGTCGCCATCAGCCGGATGCCGCTTTGCAATTGTCGGGTGCCGACGATCTGATGGATGAGCACCTGACCGGCGGGCGCCCATAGGGCGCCGGCACAGCCATGGACGACCAGCAGGATAACAGCGTGCCATTGCTGCAGGCTGTCGGTGGCGAACAGGACGCCCCACGCGACCGAGACGGCCATGAACAGCACCATGCCAACTTGGATGATGCGGCGTGGATCCAACCGGTCGGCCAACGCACCGGCCCAGATCGAGCCCAACAGAAACGGCACCCAGTGCGAGATCACGGCGAAACCAGCGAGCGCGGGCGATTCAAATTTGTCGAAGATGATCCAATAGCTGATGGCGTGTTCTATATGGTCGGCCATCATCGCCATCGCCGCGAACAACAGGTAGAAACGCGCGGCCGGAAAGCGAAGCGCGGCATAGGACCGGTGGTCGGGTGTTGCGCCGCCAGTGTCGGTTGGGGAACCGCCGGCGGGGCCGGTGCCTGACGGCGTGGTATTCATAAAAGTTCCTATCGATACTTAACCGGTCGAAGCGGTAGCTTGACTAGGCCTCTACGCCAGCCCTTCCTTCTCGAGCAGGGCTTCCGGCGACGGTAGTTTGCCGCGAAAGGCGATATATGCCTCTTCCGGGTCTAGGGAACCTCCGGAGGCATAAATGTAGCGCCGGAGCTTGTCAGCCGTCGCACTATCGAACGCATCGCCGGCTTCCTTAAACGCCCCGAACGCATCGGAATCGAGCACGCCAGACCACATATACGAATAGTATCCGGCCGAGTAGCCGTCCCCGGCGAACACGTGACTAAAATGCAGCGTCCCATGGCGCATGACGATCGCCGCGGGCATATCGAGCCCGGCCAGGGTTTCGGCTTGGAAGGCCATCGGGTCGATATTCGCCGCCTGCTCCGGGTCGAGCGCATGAAACGCCATATCGACCAGCGCCGACGACATGAACTCCACGTTGGCGAACCCTTTGTTAAATTTCTCGGCGGCGCGCATCTTGTCCAGCAGGGCTTGGGGTATCGCTTCACCGGTATCATGGTGAACCGCGAAGCTCTGTAGTACTTCCGGCACGGTCAGCCAGTGCTCATACAGTTGGGACGGCAGTTCCACGAAATCCCGGCTCACCGACGTGCCCGAAATAGAGGGGTATGTGACGTCGGAGAGCATGCCGTGCAGGGCGTGCCCAAATTCATGAAATAGCGTTCTCGCATCATCCATGGTGATGAGAATCGGTTTGCCGGCTGGCGCCTTGGCAAAATTCATGACGTTCACGACGATGGCGGTTTGGCCTGTACCGTCGAGACCCGTGGCGAGCTTATGCTGCTCCTGAAACTCACTCATCCAGGCGCCGGACCGTTTCGACGGGCGAGCAAAATAGTCGCCGAGAAAAATAGCGCGGCGCTCGCCATTTGCGTCCAGCACCTCGAAGACACGGACATCGGGATGATAGGCGCTCACACCATCATGCTGGCGAAAGGTGATGCCGAACAGCTTCTCCGCCGTATCAAAAGCGGCTGCGATCATCTGCTCCAGCTGCAGATACGGCTTCACCTCCGCTTCGTTAAAATCGTATCGCGCTGCCCGCACCTTCTCGGAATAATGACGCCAGTCCCAGGGGGCAACATCGTGGTTGCGGCCTTCTGCCGCGATCAATTTCGAAAGATCGGCTGCCTCTTCTGCCGCGCGATCGCGCGCTTTTTCCCACACCGTCTCGAGGAGGGAGCGGACGTTTTCCGGCGTCTTTGCCATAGTGTCGTCCAGCTTAAAATGCGCGAAGCTGGCATAGCCGAGCAGCGCGGCCTTCTCGGCACGAAGCTTTACCATTTCGGCAACAAGGGGCCGATTATCGCGCTCGCCGGGGCCTTCGCCACGGGCCACCCAGGCCTTGAACGCCGTCTCGCGCAAATCACGCCGCTCCGAGAATGTCAGGAACGGCTCGATGATCGAGCGCGATAGGGTCACCGCATGCTTACCCTTGTGGCCGCGTTCGTCGGCCGCCGCGCCCATGCTGGAAACCAAAGACTCGGGCAACCCCGACAAATCTTCAACTGTGTCGAGCACCAGGGCATAGTCGCGCTCGTCGGCCAGCACATTCTGCGAAAATTCAGTACCCAGCGTCGCGAGGCGTTCGTTGATCGCGGCGAGCCGCGTCTGGTCCGCTTCATTGAGTTGGGCGCCCGACCGCACGAATGACTTCCACGTCAACTCCAGCACACGGCTGGCCTCAGAGTCGAGACCCAGGTTCGCGCGGCCCCGGTACAGCGCATCGATGCGGGCGAACAACGCACCGTTCATGGTGATGGCCGAATAGTGGCGGGAAAATTCAGGCGATAGCTTGCGTTCCAATTCCTGCAGCGTGTCGTTGGTATTCGCCCCAGACAGGTTCCAGAAGATGCCCGACGCCCGGGTCAACAGCGCACCTGCCCGCTCCAGCGCCACAACGGTGTTTTCGAAAGTCGCTGCCTCGGGATTGCTGGCGATCGCTTCGATTTCGACCAAATGGGCGGGGAACGCGACGGCGAACGCGGCGTCGAAATCACGATCTTCAATCTTCGTGAAATCGGGAAGACCGAGCGGACCGGCCCAGGTGGTTATTGCCGGGTTTACGTCAGATACCGCAGTCTTATCACGAGGCATTTATCCGTCCTTTGAAGCAAACCCTGAATATTGAAAGGGGCCAACGCTGTTCTAATCGGTCTTCATTTGCAGCTTTTTACGCTTCACCGGAGTGGAGCCGGTCTTGCCAACCCCCCGGCCCTTCGAGCTGCCTTTTGCTAATTTGGCGGCGAGCTTTACCTTTTTTGATTTCTTGTTGTTGGGCCTTTTACCCGTCTTCTCCCAGCGCTTTTCGCCCGCCGCCGGTTCTCCGGTCGACGCCGCAAAAGTGCGCTTCCGCTCCGGCCGAGCCTGCCCGCCTTCGGTCTTGGCGGTGTAGGGCTTTTTCTTCGCGTAGGGTTTGTCGCTTCTGCCGCCCGGTTCGCCGGACGCCGCCGCAAAAGTGCGTTTCCGCTCCGGCCTGGCCTGCCCACCATCCGTCTTGGAGGTGTAGGGCTTTTTCTTCGCGTAGGGTTTGTCGCTTCTGCCGCCCGGCTTGCCAGAGGACACCTTCGGAGAGCCCGGCAACCGTGTCACCGTTATGGTTTTCTCCATCTTGCGGCTGGGACCGACGGTTTCGAGAAAGCGATCCACGCAGCCGGGCGCAAGCTCGACATGGGTTTCCTTCTCGTTGATCCTGATCGCCCCGATGTCTTCCTTGGTGATGTGGCCAGCGCGGCACAGCATCGGCAGCAGCCAGCGGGCTTCGGCGCGCTGTTCGCGTCCCACCGACAGGGAAAACCACACGCCGCCCTTGAAGTCGTCGCGGCGCTTCTTGGGCTCATCCGCCGGTGCGGTATCGAGCAACTCTTCGGGCGCCGTCTGATCGCCGAGATGCTGGCGTAAAAAGGCTGCGGCGACCTGTTCCGCGCCGTGACGCGTCAAAATCTCCTGCACGAAGGCGCGTTCGTCTTCGGTCACCGGCTCGCTGAGCGCTGGATCTGTGAGAATACGCTCGCGGTCGCGCTGCAAAATATCATAGACGGAAGGCGGCTTGGCCCATGTGGCTTCGACGTTGGCGCTCTTCAGCAGCATCTCGGTACGGCGGCGCAAATTGTACGGCACGATCAACGCGCACACGCCCTTGCGCCCGGCGCGTCCGGTCCGCCCGCTGCGGTGCAGCAGGGATTCGCGGTTTTTCGGAATGTCCGCGTGGATCACCAGCTCCAAATTCGGCAGATCGAGACCGCGCGCCGCCACATCGGTGGCGATGCACACCCGCGCGCGCCCATCGCGCAATGCTTGCAGGGCATGGGTGCGTTCGCTCTGGCTGAGTTCGCCCGACAGGGCGACCGCCGAAAACCCCCGATTGGCGAAGCGGCTGGTCATGCGGTTAACGGTGGCGCGGGTGGCGCAAAACACGAGAGCGTTCTTGGCGTCGAAATACCGCAACACATTGACGATGGCGTTTTCCCGGTCGTTGGGGGCGACGGTGAGGGCGCGGTACTCGATATCGACATGCTGCTGATGTTCCGCCGACGTGGCGACACGCACCGCATCGCGCTGGTAACGCTTGGCCAGGGTGGCAATGGAACGCGGTACGGTAGCGGAAAACATCAACGTACGCCGGCTCTTTGGGGCCGCGTCGAGGATGTATTCGAGATCATCGCGAAAGCCCAAATCGAGCATTTCATCTGCTTCGTCCAGCACCACGGCCTTGAGCCCCGTCGTATTGAAGGAGCCGCGTTCGATATGATCGCGCAACCGGCCCGGCGTGCCGACCACGATATGCGCGCCGCGTTGCAGGGCCTGGCGCTCGGTGCGCATATCCATGCCACCGACGCAGGAGGCAAAACCCGCCCCCGTCAACGCGTAGAGCCATTCCAGCTCGCGCTTGACCTGTAACGCCAGCTCGCGGGTCGGCGCGACGACCAGCGCCACGGGCACATTCGCCGGGACAAAGCGATCGGCGCCGTCCAGCAGCGTCGGCGCCAGCGCCATGCCAAACGCTACAGTCTTGCCAGATCCGGTCTGAGCCGAAACCAAAGCGTCGGCGTCTCTGAGCTCGGGGGCCAGAACCGCCGTCTGCACCGGGGTCAGTTGGGTATAGCCACGTTGGCTCAAGGCCTGTTGCAGCGGCGGAACAACGCCTGCGAATTCTGTCATGTTTTCTCGATCGGAATGCGGGATACGTACGCTTGGTTACGGGTCGTTGGTGCTGGGAGCGGACGTCGCCGCCTTCAATTGCGCGGCTGAAAAATTTATGCCGGCTCTTGTACACCAACTCCGCGGGGCGGTCACCTCGGGCAATCCCCCAAAATACCCAAGGGATTGCGCCGATCCGGACGCGAAAGTGCCCGCTCAGCCGTCGGCGGCCACTTGCTGGGGCGAATTTTCGTCGTTTTCGGCGTTGCCTGGATCGTCGATCCGATCGATCCGCACGCGCTCGGCCCGTCGGCCTTTTAGCGCCTCAACCGTGAACCGGTGTTTTTGGTCATCCACGACATCGTCCAGTTCCGGAATACGCCGTAATTTACGCATCAGCAGTCCCGAAATCGTATTTGCCCGGTAGGTGTCGGGCACCGTGAAACCGGTTAATCGCTCGATATCGGCAAGCGACGCCAATCCGTGGGCAATCCAGTGATCGCCCTCTTCAGTCACGGGGAATACCTGTTCCGAGACATCGGTTTCATCGGCGATTTCACCGACGATTTCCTCGAGCAAATCCTCGAGCGTCACAATCCCCACAAAAGTTCCATACTCGTCGATGATGCAGGCCATATGCGCCCGCTCCTGGCGCATCATTTCGAATAGGCTCGACACTTTCTGGGTTTCGGGCACCACCAGGGGTTCGCGCAGATAGTTACTTAAGTCCGACCACGGCGCGGCTTCGCCGGCAAGCAAGGCGCGCGTTAGATCGACCATCAGGACGATGCCGAGAAGGTCCTCGTTTTGCCCTTCGACCACGGGATAGCGCGAATGGCCCCGTTCACGCATGATTTGAAGGTTCGTCTCGACAGCGGCATCCAAGCGCAACACATTGGATTCGATGCGCGGAATCATGACCCGCGCCACCGAACGTTCGTCGAACTTGAACACGTTGTGGATCATCTCCGCCTTATCGATGTGCATTTTGCCATGCTCGGTAGAGGCGTCGACAAGGCTGCGTATTTCTTCGTCAGACAGAATGTCGCCATGGGTCGCCTCGGCGGTCCCGATGAGCCGGAGAATCGACCGGGACGCTTTGTTGAGGACCCAAGTCATGGGGAAGAAAAGCCAGTAGGAAACCTGAAGCGGATAGGCAATGAACAGCGACATTGCCTCGGCTTTTCGAATCGCCAACGTTTTCGGCACCTGCTCGCCGACCACAATATGCAACGATGAGAACACCAGGAAGCCGACCAGAAAGGAAACGGAATGAAGCGTGTCCGGGCTCAGCGCCAGCGGCTCCAGCAGCGGCTCGAGCAGGGCGGAGACCGTCGGCTCGCCGACCCAACCGAGCCCCAGGGAGGCCATGGTGATGCCAAGCTGACAGGCGGCGAGATAGGGTTCGAGATGTTTTTGCATATGAACCGTTCGCCGCGCCGCGCCGCTGCCCGCCGCAGCAGCGCTTTCGATGCGGAATCCCTTGGCCTTGACCAGCGCGAACTCGGCGGCAACATAAAACGCATTCGCCGCCAGCAGCAAAAAAGCTACGAATAAACTAGCCGCTGCACTTTCCATGATTTTTTAGCGTTCCCTCTGAAACTCAAAATATCGATATTTTAGAGATGACCACACGTTAGCCGTCAAGGCTAGCCTAAACAGCCGCCTACGACCGCACGATTATAGCGTTGATCTTAACCGGGCATTAACGATGAATTGCGCCACCGCCACTCCGACAATGTCACCCCTTGCCTCACCGCCGGCTTTGGGTCACGCTTGAACCGCTGCGGGGGCTCCCTTTAGGGAATATCCGTCCATTTTTGGCCCGGTTTCCCGCTCTAAACGAATGCTATCTGGAGGAATGCCATGTCTGTCGCAACATCCGTTGATGTCGAAGTCACCCCGCCTGCGGTGATGTTCAGCCATTTCGGCATAAATTGCGATGACGCCGACAAGCTCGAGGATTTCTACACCCGTGTCCTCGGATTTTGCGTCAGCGATCATGGGCTGTTCCGCGGCGATAAAGACCGCATCATCTTCATGACAAGGCGGCCGCGCGAGCATCACCAGTTCGTGCTGGCCGGAGGACGTCCCTCGACGCACGCCCCAACCGTCGGCGAGACCGGCTTCAAGGCGCGCGACCTCGACGCGCTGCGACAGGCCAAGGTCCTGGTCGAGGCCGAGGACGAGGTCAGCGATATCGTTACCATAGACCACGGCATCTCCTGGACGCTCTATTTCCGCGACCCGGAGGGCAACCGCTGCACGATTTCGATCGAGACCGGGCATTATGTACCGCAGCCGGCCGCCTGGCCGCTCGATCTATCGGCGCCCGACGACGACATTCGCCGCACCAATGAAGAGCGCTGCAAGGCCACGCCGGGCTATATGTCACGCAGCGCCTGGCGGGCGCAGAAGGAAGCGCAGTTCCAGGCCGAGAACCGCCTGACCGACGAAGGGCCGGAGAGCGGCAACGCCAATCCGGACTTCGAGCGCCCGAACGATCCCAACCGGACCCTGCTGCATCCGGTGGAAAACAATATGGCGCCGCCCAGCATGGCGCAGTCCCATTGCGGTTTCAAAGTCGCCGACATGGACATGATGGTCGAGTTCTACGACACCGTTCTCGGTTATGGCGTGACCGGCCGCGGCACGATGCCGGCGATCGGCGACGAACCCGAGCGCGAGTATGCCTATCTCAGCCGCGACCCCGACGAGCACCATCAGGTTATTCTGGTGTCGGGCCGCGACATGGACGCGCCGACCAGCATCAACCAGCTCAGCCTGCGTATTCTGTCCCTCGACGAGCTACGCCGTATGGAACGCGAGCTTGAGGCCCATCCGGCTATCGGCAAGCTGCGCAACACCTGTCACGGCAACTCCTTCTCGATCTACTTCCCGGACCCCGAAGGCAATGTCGTCGAGCTGGGGGTCGAATCGGTCTGGTACGTGCCGGCGCCCCATGGTGCGCCCCTCGACTTGTCGTGGAGCGACGAGAAGCTGCTCAACTGGGCCGAGGATCATGTCCGCGAGACACCCGGATTCATGATGCGGGCCGACTGGAAGAGCCGGGCACGCGAGGAACTGCTTGCCAACGGCCATCTTGAAGCCGAGGGACTGGTCAGCGACGTCGCCTGAGAGGGCCGCGGCAAAGGTTCGAGATAGGTAATCTTTCATGGGTGTAGAGAAGGCGGTCAACGTCGATGATTTGTACCGGATGGCCAAGCGGCGGACGCCGAAAGTGGCGTTCGACTTTATCGAAGGCGGTGTCGAGGCCGAGACGGCATTAGGGCGCAACGAAGCCGCGTTCCAGCGCTATGGCCTGCTGCCGCGCTATCTCGTGGATATTTCCCAGATAGACCAAACGACCACATTGTTCGGGCGCACCTGGAATAGCCCGTTCGGCTTCGCGCCGACCGGCGCCGCCGGGCTGTTCCGTATGGGGTCCGATCTAATGCTGGCCGCTGCGGCAGCGAAGGCCAATGTTCCCTACATCATGTCCGGCGCCAGCAACGACACTATCGAGGATGCCGCGCGCATCGCCCGCGATCAGACCTGGTATCAGGTCTATGCGGCGCGCGATGGCAAGATCACCGAAGACATGATCCGCCGTAGCGCCGACGCCGGGCTGGGCGCACTGGTGGTGACCGTCGATGTGCCGATCCGCCCTAAACGCGAACGCAACGCGCGCAACGCTTATTCGCACGATTTGCGTAAGATGACGCCGGGGCGCGTCCTCGACGGTCTGCTGCACCCCATCTGGACCTACGAATATTTGCGCAATGGCGGCGCGCCGACCTTGGGAAACTGGGCACCCTACGCACCACCCGGATCGAACGTTCATCAGGTGCTCGACTTCATCAACACCCAAACACCGGCGTCGAGCCAGACCTGGCGCGAGTTAGAGACCTATCGCCGGCTCTGGAAGGGGCCGCTGATCGTCAAGGGTATCCTGCATCCCGACGACGCCACCCGCGCCGCCGATCTCGGCGTCGAGGGCATTATCGTTTCCAACCATGGCGGCCGCCAGCTCGACCGCGCGCCGGCCACCATCGACGCCTTTCCGGCGATCAAGGCCGCGGTCGGCGACCGGGTAACGCTGATGCTCGACAGCGGCGTGCGGCGCGGCGCCGATATCATCATCGGCCTGTGCCTGGGCGCCGACTTCGTCTTCGTCGGCCGGGCCGCCGTCTACGGCGTCGTCGCCGGCGGCGAGGCCGGCGCCACGCGCACCATCGATATTCTGAGCCAACAGATCGGCACCAATCTGGGACAGATGGGCATCACCGCGATCGATCAACTGGGCCCGCACTGCCTGACAGATATCGCCCCGGCCTGAACGGTTTTCCGAGACGAAGACCGGGTTGCTGCCGGTCCAATGCCCTGGTTCGCGCAGTAACATTAAATTGACAGTGCCGTTTCCCACTGAGACAGTAACGGCTGGCGCCGCCGACATAAGGTCAATGCAAACACCAGCCCGGTGGCGCTCCAGACGGGTAACAATACTCATATAAGGAAGTCGTTGAACCCGTTTCAAAAAATAACCAAGCAACGGAGGAGATGATCATGGTTTTTAAGGAGACATTCAGAGCAACGTTAACAGCAACACTCACCGCCGCAGCTCTCATTGGACTGAGCGGAACCGCTTCGGCGGCCGAGACGGCGACCGTCGTGGGTGCGGGCCCGGGTGCGGGCGCCTACCAAATGGCCGGCGCGATGGCGGAGAACGTCAACCGCCTGAAGCTCGACCTCACGGTTACCAACCGCGCGTCGAAGGGCTTCGTCGCCAACACACGCATGGTCGAAGTCGGCGGTGCGGACTTTGCCCTGACCAACGGAATCTTCGTCTACAGCGCCCAAAACGGCGGCAAGCCGTTCGAGGAAATGAAAGCCACGAGCATCCGCGGCATCGGTCCCGTGACCACGTCATGGTTCCAGATGGCGGTCGTCAAGAAATCGGGCATCAAGTCGTACATGGACCTCAAGGGTAAGCGGGTCAATTACGCCCAGAAGGGCAGCAATACCGAGTACATGACCAAGGTGATTTTCGAAAAGCTCGGGCTCCACGACGGCCTTCAGAAGGAATATATGCGCTGGGACCAGGCTGCCACGGCAATGACCGACGGCAATATCGCCGCCTTCGGAATTCCGAACCCGGTCCCCTCGCCCTCCATTCTGCAAGCGTCGGCGAGCGCGCCATTGCGTATCCTTCAGGTGCCGGACGAGGTCATCACGCACTTTACCACCTTGAACCCAGGCTATTACCGGGACACGGTCCCGG
>JBLHHE010000032.1:0-10498 GCA_047616465.1 Alphaproteobacteria bacterium | reverse complement strand
CGCCACATCTGCCGGCGTACTGCAGGCGCAGGAAGTTCAGCAAACACCGACCGCCGCCGATCCCGCATCCAACGGCGACGAACTCAGTGACGAAGAAATTATCGATATATTGGTTAAAGAATCGAACGAACACTTTACGCAATGGAGAAAGAAACGAGGCTTCCGCGTCTCCAAAGAGTGCAGCGATTACAACGGTGTCAAACGACCAACAAGGCCGGAAGGCGTGTATTGCGAAGCTGCCGAGATACCTGCGGAACGGATCGAGTTGTACCGAGAGAATCAGCGACACCAGAGGTCGACCTTCATAAACGAGCCGCAGATCAAGTTTTAACCCCCGTTACCGGGAAAATTTTGATCGGCCTTCTCCCTACCCCGCCAGCGAGGAATGGGCGCGAAGGAACACCGGCATGAAGTACCGCAAAGGCGAGACCTAGGAAGCCCGCGCCTGGACGGTGCCCCAGGACGTGCTGGCGCCGGAAGGGGCTGGAACCATCCATTAAGTTCGACGCCGCACTCGATATTTTAGGTCGCCTCTGCCCGTCCTGTCCCGTTAAGATAGTGCAACCGCGCCGGGCCCATCGCGTTCGACGTCCAACAATAACGAACTGGGAGAGACACCTATGGGTTACGATCTATCGCTCACCACATCCGACGGCCATTCACTTGACGCCTATGCCGCCGAGCCCGAAGGCGCGGCAAAGGGGGGCATGGTGATTATTCAGGAAATATTCGGCGTCAACGACGACATCCGCGAAACCGTCGATAACTTCGCCAAGGAAGGCTACCACGCCATCGCCCCCGCCTTGTTCGACCGCCTCGAGACCGGGGTCATTCTGGGGTTCGATGAGCCCGGCATGGGCAAAGGCCGGGAGCTAAAAGGCGGGCTCGATTGGAACGACGTCGTCCAAGACGTGAACGCTGCGATCGACCATGTGAAAGGCGCCGGTAAGGTTGGTATTGTCGGGTTCTGCATGGGCGGCTCGGTCGCCTGGTTCGCGGCCTCGCGCTCGCCGGTCGATGTCGCGGTTTGCTATTACGGCGGCGACATCAACGCCAATCGAAACAGCGAGACGCCGAAATGCCCGGTGATGTTCCATTGGGGCGCCGAGGACGCGGGTATTCCGCTGGACGGCGTAAAGGAAGTGGAAGCGGCGCATCCCGACATCCCGAGTTTCGTCTATGAGGGCGCCGGCCATGGCTTTAGCTGTTCGCGGCGCGGCTCATACCACGAAGTATCGGCCGGCCAGGCGATGGAGCGCACGCTGGCATTCGCGGCGGAGCATTTGTCTTAGGACATCACAAAAGCAGTATTTTGCAATTTAACCCTCTCCCGGCGGGAGAGGGTTAACTGGCGTCCGCTCTAATCGTCTCTGGCAAATACAAGAAACACACCGCAAGCCTCTTCCGAAGATACGAGGACCGCGTCGCTGCTGTCGCGCTCGAACGCGACTTGCTGGCCCGAGAGGAAGAGGGCCGTTACCTGGGGGTCGGCAACCGAAAGGGTGAGCGCCGCAAGGTGCGGCAGCGGCAGGCTTTCATTGACGCGCTTATCGTAGTGGCGTTCGGGGAAGGCCTTGGGCGTCACGAACCAGAGTTCATCATTGCCGGTATCGACAGTGATGCTGCCTTTGCGTTCGTCGCCAGACACCGCGTCGGCGCCGAATAATTCGGCATACGCTTCGCCTACCCCAGCCAAGGATTCCATAACCACCGTAACTTCCGAAATTCCCCGCGCCCCATTGGGGTGCGATAGCCAAGCCGGACGGCGCACTTTCTCTGGCGTCAGGTGTTGACTGGCAAACGTTTTCAGCCCGGGGGTGAGTTCGGGCGGTATATCGACATAGCGGAAGCTCAATAACTCTTCGCCTTCATCGAGTTCGAGCAATCGCTGCAGCCCCTGCGCATCTTCCGCGTTCGCGCTGTGCTCGCGCAACCACCGAGACGTCGCGTCGGCATCTTCGGTTGCCAGTACAACGTTCAACAATCCGTCGCCGTTTTTCAAAAATTCGTCGA
Source organism: Alphaproteobacteria bacterium (assembly GCA_047616465.1). Taxonomy (GTDB): domain Bacteria; phylum Pseudomonadota; class Alphaproteobacteria; order UBA6615; family UBA6615; genus JABDJY01. The sequence continues at coordinate 8,485 of JBLHHE010000032.1, read as the reverse complement.
GGTTGTGGATGTACTGGGTCGGATCGACAATGCCGATCAACTCGACATAATCGTTTTCGAACATCACCGTATGATTGCCCGTACCCCAGCCAATATGGCGGCCCCGCGGCGTCACGGTAAAACCAAGACGCCCATAGGCTTCGCGCGCGACCTCGAGATCGGCCACGCCGATGAGGGCATGATCGATTCCCGCTATCGGCCGGATCCGCACTGAAATATCGTTATCGTTATCGGTCATTTACAAAACCATGCCTGCCACTAACTTTGATCGGGGTCTCTTATCCAACATGTTGCCTCAGCGTTCGGCGCCATCGCCGAGCACGTGAAAATAGGTTTGCGTTTTCCGGTTCTCCCCCCAACCGGGCCACTTCGGCCTAGGCCCTATTGTATGATGGACGGCGAGGTGCAGCAAACACCTGCTAAAGGCTTATTTCTGGGTGAGAATTCGGCCTGCAACCGCGTCGAGGCGTTTGGCAACTGCCACATCGCGGTCCTTTGGGGCGGTAATTATTGCTGCATCAAGGGCTGTATGGCACCCGCTTGAACATGGCGCAGCGCGGTCGATCAATCGAGGCGCCACCGCTTGTATCAGCGCGCGCGCCTTGTCGGCGTTTTCCAATAAAACCTTTATCACCTGATCGACGGTCACCGCGTCGTGGTCGGGGTGCCAACAATCATAGTCGGTGACCATCGCGACCGTGGCGTAGCAAATTTCGGCTTCACGCGCGAGCTTGGCTTCCGGCATATTGGTCATACCGATCACCGAACACCCCCACGAGCGGTAGAGTTCTGACTCGGCCTTGGTAGAGAATTGCGGCCCTTCCATCACCATGTAGGTGCCGCCTTCGCGGTAGTCGATACCCATCGCTTCGGCGGCATCGGCCAGGTGGCCTGCTAACCGGCCGCACACCGGATCGGCCATCGACACATGGGCGACCAGCCCGGTCTCGAAAAACGATTTGGCCCGCGCGAAGGTGCGGTCGATGAACTGGTCGATCAGAACAAACGCTCCCGGCGGCAAATCTTCGCGCAGCGAGCCGACAGCCGACAGGGAGATAATCTCGGTCACGCCGGTGCGTTTCAGCGCATCGATATTGGCGCGAAAATTCAACTCGCTGGGCGGTATACGATGACCCCTGCCATGGCGCGGGAGAAAGACCACGGGCAGACCATCAAGAGTGCCGAACATCAGCTCGTCAGACGGCTCGCCAAACGGCGATTCGACCTTTTGCCACCGCACATCAGTCATGCCGTCGATGTCGTAGATACCGCTGCCGCCCAGTATCCCCAGAATCGGCGGCATACTCGGCTCAGCGCTTGGTGTCATTGCTGGCGCGGCAACAGATCGAGCATTTCGGCAGCCCGCGCCGGCTCAACCGGCTCGGCATCAAGCTCGCGCATGATCCGCACCGCCTTGTCGACAAGCTGACCATTGGTGCCAAACTCGCCCTTGCCCAGATACAGATTATCCTCCAGCCCGACGCGCACATGGCCACCGGAATTCACCGCCTCGGCGACGATCGAAAACTCCCAACGGCTGATCCCGAAGGCCGCCCAATTGGCGTTCGCGGGCAACATATCGTGCATCACCTGCAACATTTTCGGTGTCGCCGGCGCCCCATAGGCAATGCCCAGGCACAACTGGAACAGCGGCGGCGATTCCACCAGACCTTGTTCGATGAACTCGTTGGCCAGGCGAATGTGACCGGCCTCGAAAACTTCGAGCTCGGGCTTCACCCCGGCATCCTTTATGAGCTCGGCCATACGGCGCAAATGGCCCGGCGTGTTCATGAACACGGCCTCACCGAAATTCATCGTACCCATGTCCAGGGTGCAGATATCCGGCCGCAGCTCGAGCACATGACGCACCCGCACCTCTGGAGGGCTCAGGGTGGTTCCTTCGCCGGCGACCCGCGGGTCATCATCGCTGGGCACGAAACGTCCGCCCTCGCCGGTCGTCAGGTTGATCAAAATATCGCTGCCGGAATCGCGGATACGTTCGACGACCTCGCGAAAATGCGCCGGGTCCGCCGACCGCGCGCCGGTCTCTGGGTCACGAACATGGATATGCGCCACCGCCGCGCCGGCCTGGCGCGCCTCAAGGCACGCCTCGGCAATCTGCTTTGGCGTGATCGGAAAATTTGGATGCTTGCCGAAATTCATGTGGCCGCCGGTAACGGCGCAGGTGACAATCGTTTCGCGAGCCATGGTCTCTCTCCCTATTTATATTTCACTATTGGCTACCACCAGATACACGCGGCGTCACCTATCAAAAATAAAAAAGGCCGCCAACGCTAGCGCCGGCGGCCTTTTCAAACTCAATGATGGTGATTAGTGCAACTTCGCCCAGGTCTGTCGTTTGGCGGCATAGAGCAGTCCACTCAAGACCAGCAGGAACAACACGACCTTCCAACCGATCCGCTTGCGGTCTTCCATTTCCGGTTCCGCGGTCCATTGGAGAAAGTTGGTGATGTCACGCGACATATTCTCGACGGTGGCTGGAGTGCCATCGCTATATTCGACCGAATCCTCAAACAGTGGCGGCGACATGGCAATTTGCTGCCCGGAGAAATATGGGTTGAAGTTCATCCCTTCGCCCAATTCAACGCCTTCGGGAGCCTCATCCTCAAAACCGGTCAGAAGGGCAAAAACGTAATCAGGTCCGCCCGGATGCGCTTTGGTTATCAGGGACAGGTCGGGCGGAAAGGCGCCGTTATTGGACGCCCGGGCCGCCTGCTCGTTGGGGAATGGCGGAACGAACTTGTCCGAGGGACGCGCCGGCCGTTGGAACATGTCGCCATTGTCGTCGGGGCCATCGGTCACTTCGTATTGCTCGGCAATCGCCTTGACCTCATCGACGTTGAAATCGAGATCGAGAAGATTGCGGTAGGCCATCTGGTTGAGGCTGTGGCAGGACGAACAAACCTCGATATAAACCTGCAATCCGCGCTGGATCGACGCCACATCGAACTTGCCAAACACGCCGGTAAACTCCCAATCCTGGGCTTCCGGATGTTCCGCTTCGCCAGACGCAACCGGAGCTACCGACGCGCCCATTATCGCCAAGCCGGCAACCGCCGCTATGGCGGTGGCACGGAAAAACTTTTTGCCGATATCCATTACGCTTTCTCCATCGGCTTGGCCGCGGCCCCGGTGGGGGCGTGTCCGCCGCCCAGTACGGATTCGGTAATACTCGTCGGCAAGGGCTTCGTCTTTTCGACTAGCCCCAGAAATGGCAGCAACACTAGGAAGTGAAAGAAATACCAAGCCGTCCCGAGATGGCCGAGGTCAATGAACAGCAACCCTTCGACCCCTTCGAACACCTGATGGTTCGGCGCATTTCCGCCGACGTAACCAAGCAATATGCAATCGAGGACGAGTATCCAGAAGAACCATTTGTACATCGGACGGAACCGGGCGCTGCGAACCTTCGAGCGGTCGAGCCATGGCACGACGAACAATATAAGGATCGAGCCGAACATCGCGATAACGCCGCCCAGCTTGGCGTCGATAAACCACAGATCGAAATCGATCGAGCGGAGGATCGCGAAATAGGGCAGGAAATACCATTCGGGCACGATTTCCGCCGGGGTCTGCAGCGGGTTGGCCGGAAGATAGTTCTCCGGTTCGCCGAAGAAGTTGGGCGCGAAGAATACCACCGCGGCTAATGCCGTAATCCATATCGCCAGACCGAAGCTATCCTTGGCGGTGTAATAGGGGTGGAAGGGAATGGTGTCCTGCGGCCCCTTCGGGTCGATCCCAAGCGGGTTGTTCGAGCCGGTGATGTGCAACGCTATAACGTGCAGGGCAACAACGGCGAATATTACGAACGGCAGCAGAAAATGCAGTGAGAAAAAGCGGTTGAGCGTTGGATTATCGACCGCAAAACCACCCCACAGCCAGGTCACGACCGCATCGCCGATCAGCGGTATGGCCGAAAACAAGTTGGTGATGACCGTGGCGCCCCAGAAACTCATCTGGCCCCAGGGCAGCACATAACCTGTGAATGCCGACGCCATCATCAAAACCAGGATGACGACACCGAATATCCACAACAGCTCGCGCGGATTCTTGTACGAGCCGTAATACAGCCCGCGGAAAATATGAATGTAGACGGCGATAAAGAAGAACGTAGCGCCATTGGCATGGAGGTAACGCAGCAACCAGCCATAATTGACGTCGCGCATGATGCGCTCGACAGAATCGAAGGCGAAATCCACGTGCGGCGTGTACTGCATGGCGAGGAAAATGCCGGTGAAAATCATCAACACCAGCATGAACGTTAGAATCGCGCCGAAGTTCCACCAGTAGTTAAAGTTCCGTGGCGCCGGAAACTCGCCATATTCCTTTTGTAGATACGTGAATACAGGAAGACGGCTGTCGATCCATTTCACCAGACCGCCGCCAGACGATCCGCTCGGTTGCGTATGTGCGCTCATCTGTCGATCCGCCTCAGCCGATTAAGAGTGTTGTGTCGTCGACGAATTCATACTTCGGGACGAGTAGATTATCGGGAGCCGGACCTTTGCGAATGCGTCCCGACGTGTCGTAGTGAGACCCGTGGCAAGGGCAGAACCAGCCGTTCCACTCGCCGCGCGGCTCGCTCGATTTCTGGCCCAGCGGAATGCAGCCCAAATGGGTGCAGACGCCGACAACGACCAGCCATTCGGGCTTGATCACGCGGTCCGCATCGGATTGGGGGTCAGGCAAATCTGACTCCGGCGTCTGTTCGGCGACTTTAATTTCCTCGGCGGTACGCCGCCTGATGAACACCGGTTTTTTCTGCCAAATCACCGTAATCGCCTGCCCCACCTCGATCGGCGAGATATCGACCTCGGTTGTCGACAAGGCCAACACATCAGCCGACGGATTCATCGAGTGTATGAATGGCCACAGCGCCAATGCCGTGCCGACACCGGTAAAAAGGCCGGCGGTGAGATATAAGAAATCTCGGCGGCTTTCCGGTTTCTCGTCCGGCTGACTTGCATGATCGGTCATCGGGAAACTCCCTTTCTGCTGCGTGCAGTGCACCGCGCCGCAGCTTCCCCCCACTTATATCGCTGCATAGGCGTTTCAGGGGCGCAAACGCAATGTGACACCGTGCCGCAACGGATACTCCCCGCTCGGCCTAGGCTTCGAGGGGTCGGCATAATTTAGTACGCAGACCACGCGGTCGTACCGCATATAGTCGAAATAGGGGTGATTTGCCAAGTACGGGCAAAACCAGACGATTGCCGCTTTCGCTTTCGGCAAATCAGCGGTTAAAACCCCCTATGCGACTTGCCTTGTATCAACCCGACATTCCGCAAAACACCGGCACCATGCTGCGCCTCGCCGCCTGTCTCGGGGTCGCGGTCGATCTCATCGAGCCGGCAGGCTTCGTCATGACCGACAAGCATTTGCGCCGTGCCGGTATGGACTATCTCGACCATACGAACCTTGTTCGGCACATGTCATGGCAGGCCTATATCGATCAGCCTGAACGCCACGGGCGTTTGATATTGCTGACCACGCGCGCCAGCGTCGATTATGTCGACTTTAACTTCGCCGCCGACGACACCCTGATGGTCGGCCGCGAAACAGATGGCGTGCCCGACGATGTACGCCGCTTTGTCGATGGGGCGGTACGCGTGCCGATGGTGCCCCAGATGCGATCTCTGAATGTCGCGGTGGCCGCCGCTATGGTATTGGGGGACGCGTTGCGCCAAACCAAACAACTGCCGGATACCAATTGAATGCCCCCATCAGCAGATCAAGACACCATCAGCGAACGGCAGGCATTGGCCGCCGCCTGGTTCGCGGCCTTGCGCGACCAAATTTGCACTGCCTTCGAGGCCATCGAAGATGAACTTACCGGAACATTTTCCGACCGCCCGCCGGGCCGATTCGAGCGAACGGCATGGGACCGGCCCGACGAGGCCGGCCAACCGGGCGGCGGCGGCGTCATGTCGGTCATGCACGGCCGTGTGTTCGAAAAAGTCGGGGTGAACGTATCGACCGTTATGGGAACCTTCTCTGACGAATTCCGCGAACAAATCCAAGGCGCCCAGGAGGACGGACGATTTTGGGCGTCGGGAATATCGCTGGTCGCGCACATGCACTCGCCGCTGGTCCCGGCAGTCCACATGAACACCCGCCACATTGTCACGACCAAGGGCTGGTTTGGTGGCGGCGCCGATCTGACACCGATGTACCCCGACGAGATGGACACTACGGAATTCCACGCGGCGCTGCAGCGGGCCTGCGATGGCTACAACCCCGGCTACTACCCGCGGTTCAAACAATGGTGTGACGAGTACTTTTTCCTCAAACACCGCAACGAAGCACGCGGCGTCGGCGGCATTTTCTACGACAATCTGGATACCGGCGAATGGGACACCGATTTCGCCTTCACCCAAGCCGTCGGCAGGGCGTTTCTGGACATATATCCGCGCATCGTACGCCGCCGCATGGAAGCGCCGTGGACCGACGAACAGCGCGCCCACCAACTGGAACGCCGGGGCCGCTACGTCGAATTCAATCTTTTATACGACCGCGGCACCCAGTTCGGTCTTAAGACCGGCGGCAATGTGGACGCGATACTGATGTCCCTGCCCCCCCACGCCACCTGGCCGTGACCGACCGCCGCTTGGCGCCCTGAACCGCCGGTTCGCCTGTTGCCATTCCCAAATAGCGCACCATATGGCGCAGTGGTCCCGCGCCAGCTACACTCGCGTTGAAGATATTATGGCACGATTAGAGAGAGTGGTTTCATGCTTCAAAGATTGACGCAAGCGGTGGCGCGCACCGCTATAATGGGGTTTGCATTATGGGCGCTGGCCGCCCCGATTAGCGCCCATGCACAGACATTTTCGGCCGATGCGTTCTACGGTCATTACCAAGGATCCGGCATCGCGGAGAACGAAGACAGTTTGTATTTTGGCGTCACCGTACGCGATCTGGATGTACGCATCGGGCCCGAGGGGGACGGGTTTTATGTCGAGTGGACGAGCGTCATTCGCGGCGGCGGCGACCCCAATAATCCCGACATTCGCAAACGCAGCGCCCGGGTCGCCTTCTCGCCCAGCGCCAGGCCCAACGTTTTCACCAGCAAATCAGCGACCGACCCCATGGCCGGTGGCCTGATCTGGGCGCGCCTTCTCGATCAGACGTTGACGGTGAATGTGATGCGGATCAGTGACAATGGTAGTTATACGGTGCAGACCTATAACCGCACCCTTAGCGGCACCGGCATGACCCTTAACTTCGTCAACACTGCGGACGGCGAACCCCTGCGCCAGGTCGAAGCCCGATTGGTGAAGGTCGGAGATTGAGGGCGAGTGGTTTCGCCTGACGCTTATGAATAGGAAATACCTCTAATGTTTATGCGCTCCCTAATCTCGCTTCTGGCCGTGGTCCTCGTTGCCACGTCACTAACGGTCGGCGCCGGTACGGCACGCGCCGCCGAACATCATGACAAATTCTACGGCTCTTATGTCGGCAGCGGCACCGCCGAACACACCGGCAAAAAAATCACCGAGCAACGCGATCTCGATGTCACTGTCGAGGCCTTCAAAAACAACGGGTTCACCATTAAATGGATTACCGTCGTGCGCGGCAGCGACGGCGCGCGGACCGGCGACGATGTGAAACGCCGGGAAGTCGAAGAAAACTTCGTCCCCCTCGAAGGTAAGGAAGATGTGTTCATATTGTCGCCAAAGGGCGGCCTGTTTCAAAAGGCCGAGCTGCCCAACCCCTTACGCGGCGAGCCGATGCGTTGGGCGACCCTCGAAAACGGTGCGATGACCGTTTACTCGATGGCGATCAGCGAGACCGGCGGCTCGGAGCTTCAGGTCTACCGACGCACCTTGACCGAGAAGGGTATGGATATTTCGTTCCTACGTATGCGCGACGAAGCGGTCGAGCTGCGCATGGAAGGCACTCTGGTTCGTACGAAATAGCGGGGCGCGCCGGGCTAGCCCGTGCTGGTAATATCCCGCAGTTTGGAGAGACACGCCTTCCGGTCGGCGGCAAAACCGCCGGCAATCCACCATTCTTCGACTTGGCCAAGATGACGGCCAACTGCCGGCCCCGCCGCGATGCCAAGCGCCAACACATCGTGTCCTTGCAGCGGAAACGCCGGCGGCGTCCCGTCGTCCGGCAGATCGTAAAGATCGCGCCATGCCTCTGAGAAATGGCTATCCGGGGATCCGCCGAGGGCGATTTCCTCTGCCCAGTCGATCAATACCCGGTCGCGCCACCGATCAGCACCGAGGCGGTACAATGTCTCCCGCCTCATCTGCGTGTCCATGTCTCTAGTGAGGCGTTGATCCGCCGCGACCAGTTCGCGAAGGCGGCCCCGATCCGCGTTGGAGAGGCGCAGGCGCTCGGCGATGGCGTCGGCGCCTGACCCGTCGGTTTTGAGGCCGGCCGCCAAACGCCGCAGCGGATCGCCACGATCGACAATGCCTTCCACAGTCACCAACGCCGCCAGCCGGTCGATCTC
>JBLHHE010000031.1:0-10563 GCA_047616465.1 Alphaproteobacteria bacterium | reverse complement strand
CCGGATCAGCCGTCGTCATATCGTCTCGTTACTCGCCAAACGGGCCGAGCAGTCCGGCGTCGAAATTATCACCGGGTCGAGTGTTGTCGATGCCACACCGGACGGAAGTATCGTGCTCGACAGCGGAGAAACGCGCCACGCTGATCTCATCGTCGCCGCCGACGGCATCAACTCGGTCATACGCGAGACGCTGGCTTTAATGAAACGCCGGGTTTGGCAAAAAGAGGGCGGCGTCCGCATGGTCATTCCGCGTTTGCCCGAGGACATCGCAACCGACGCGCGCGACGGCACCGCGCTGATCGAAGCCTGGGCGGACAAGCGCCGTATTCTGTACTGCCCGAACTCGCAATCCGAGGTTTATGCCATCCTCACCTGCATGGACCGCGACACCGCCGGCCGCGCAACGCCAATTGATATCGACGCGTGGCGGCAATCCTTTCCGACGATGGACCCCTTGCTCGAACGTATCGCACGCGACACCGATTGGGACGAATGCAGATGGGTCCGCTTCCAGACGATCCGACTAAAACGTTGGTCGGCGGGGCGCGTCGCCATTCTCGGCGATGCCGCACACGCGATGCCGCCCTATCTGGGGCAAGGCGCTGGCCACGCGATGATGAACGGGTTGGGGTTGGCTGTCGCCATCGACGAAGCGCCGAATTTGGCAAGCGCGTTGGCCTTGTGGGAACGCCGCGAGCGCCCGTTGACCGAGCACACCCAGCGCTGGACACGTGTTTACGGCGCCACGATATTCCTGCCGGAATGGCTGAAATCGCTCGCGATTAATGCTGAAAAACACGTTCCGTGGTTAGCCGCACAGTACAGTCGGGCGGCCAAACATCTGCCGACCGGCTGCGATCCTACGCCCCCCTCTTAGTCAGGCGGCGGCGCCCTGCTCAGAATAGTCGTTGGGGTCGTAGTCCAGATTGGAAGCCAGCCAACGCTCGATTTCGGCGACCGACTTTTGTTTACGCCGTGCATAGTCTTCGACCTGGTCGCGGCCGATGCGGCCGAGGCCGAAATAACTGCTGTCGGGATGGCTAAAATAAAACCCCGATACCGACGACGCCGGCCACATGGCGAAGCTTTCGGTCAGGGAGACCCCGGTACTGGCTTCCGCGTCGAGCAATTCGAACAACGCGCCTTTTTCAGTGTGATCGGGGCAGGCCGGATAGCCCGGCGCCGGGCGGATGCCACGATAAGTCTCGGAGATTAGCTCTGCGTTGCTGAGGTTCTCGTCAGGCGCATAGGCCCAGAGTTCAGTGCGCACGCGCTGGTGCATCCGCTCGGCGAAGGCCTCAGCCAGGCGGTCCGCCAATGCCTTCGCCAGGATGGCGTTGTAATCGTCGTTCGCGTCCTCGAACCGCCGCGCTACGGCCTCGATCTCCCGACCGGTGGTCACCACAAAACCGCCGACATAGTCGGTGACACCCGATTCTTTCGGCGCGATGAAATCGGCGAGTGCGAAATTCGGCCGGTCATTGGTGCGTTGCATCTGCTGCCGCAGAGTGTGGATAACGGTTAGGGCCTCGCCTCGCCCCTCTTCGTCATAGATCTCTATATCGTCGCCACCGACCGAATTTGCCGGCCAGAATCCGACGACCCCGCGGGGCGTAAACCATTTTTCGGCGACGATTCGGTCGAGCATGGCTTTGGCGTCAGCGAACAAATCGCGGGCCGCCTCGCCAACAACCGGGTCATCGAGCAGATTGGGATAGCTGCCGGCCAACTCCCAGGTCCGGAAAAACGGTGTCCAGTCTATGCATGAAGCCAGTTCAGAAAGGTCGTAGGCGTCGAACTCCTTTCGGCCCAGGAAGGTCGGTTTCGGCGCGGCGTAAGTCGACCAATCGATCGGGGCTTTGTTGCGGCGGGCGCCCGCGAGATTTTGCCGCTTGGCGCGCCGGCCGCTCTGGGCGTGGAGGATGCGGGCATCTTCATAATCACTGCCAATCTGCGCAATGAAATCGTCTCGCCCGGTATCCGACAAAAGATTGCTAACAACGCCAACGGCCTTCGACGCATCGTTCACATGGATCGTCGGGCCTTCGTAGCCCGGGGCGATTTTTACCGCGGTGTGAAGCCGGCTGGTGGTCGCCCCGCCGATCAGCAGCGGCAAGGAGAACCCTTCCCGCTCCATTTCGCGGGCCAAATTGGCCATTTCGTCGAGGCTCGGCGTGATCAAGCCCGACACGCCAATGATATCGACATTTTCGGCGCGCGCGGTTTCCATAATTTTCGCCGCCGGCACCATAACGCCAAGGTCGATGACCTCGTAATTGTTGCAGCTGAGGACCACCCCGACGATGTTTTTGCCGATGTCGTGAACATCGCCTTTAACCGTCGCCATTAAGATTTTGCCTCGACCTCTGTCCTCTTCGGATGAGTTCGCCTTCTCCGCTTCCATGAAGGGGTTGAGGTAGGCCACAGCCTGCTTCATCACGCGCGCGCTCTTGACCACCTGCGGCAGGAACATCTTGCCGGCGCCGAACAGGTCGCCAACCACGTTCATGCCATCCATCAAGGGGCCCTCGATGACGTGGAGCGGCCGTTCGACTTCGAGGCGCGCGGCCTCGGTGTCTTCAACGATATAATCGGCGATACCGTTGACCAGCGCGTATTTGATCCTTTCCACTACGTCCGCCTCGCGCCAGGAAAGATCGCGCTCTGCCTTTGCACTGCCGGCACCGTGGAACTGCTCGGAGATCTCCAATAATCGATCGGTCGCGTTCTCATTGCGATTGAACAGCACGTCTTCGATGCAGTCGCGCAAGGCGGGTTGGATTTCTTCGTAGACGGTGAGCTGGCCAGCATTGACGATGCCCATATCCATGCCCGCGCGAATGGCGTGATAGAGGAAGACCGCGTGCATCGCCTCGCGCACCTTGTTGTTGCCACGAAACGAAAACGAGAAATTGGAAACGCCGCCCGAGACATGAACATGAGGCAATTCCGCTTTGATCCGCCGCGTCGCCTCGATAAACGCCAGTCCATACCCATTGTGTTCCGCGATACCGGTCGCCACAGCGAAGATATTGGGATCGAAAATAATATCCTCGGGCAAAAACGCCACACGCTCGGTGAGCAGCCGATACGAGCGCGCACAGATGTCGAATTTGCGGTCAGCGGTGTCCGCCTGTCCCTCTTCGTCGAAGGCCATGACAACAACCGCCGCGCCATAACGCTTGACCAACTTTGCCTGCTCAAGGAACGGCGTCTCGCCCTCCTTGAGGCTGATCGAATTGACAATGGATTTGCCTTGGACACATTTCAGACCCGCCTCGATAACCGACCATTTCGAGGAATCAATCATGATCGGCACCCGGCTAATATCGGGTTCGGCCGCGATCAAATTGAGGAAGCGGGTCATCGCCGCCTCGGAATCGAGCATGCCCTCATCCATATTGACATCGATGATCTGGGCGCCGTTCTCCACTTGGCTACGGGCGACCTCAAGCGCTGCTTCGTAGTTGTCGTCTGTGATCAACTGGCGAAAGCGCGCCGACCCGGTGACATTGGTTCGCTCGCCAACATTTATGAAACGGCTACCGATCATGCCGGCACCGAAAACGCTTCCAGGCCCGACAAACGCATCGCCACGCCCACATCCGGGACCGGACGGGGTGGTAGATTTTCGACCTTTGCCTTGATCGCGCTGATATGAGCGGGCGTGGTGCCGCAACAGCCGCCGACAATGTTGACAAGGCCGCTGGCCGCCCATTCGGACAAATATTCCGCGGTGCTGTCCGGCTCTTCATCATATTGGCCGAACTCGTTCGGCAACCCGGCGTTGGGATACGCACAGACCAGCGTGTCGGCCACCTTGGATATTTCGGCGATATAGGCCCGCATTTCATGCGCGCCCAGGGAACAATTGAGGCCGATAGAGAACGGCTTGGTGTGGCGTACCGAGTGCCAGAAGGCTTCCGGCGTCTGCCCCGTCAACATACGACCCGACAAATCTGTGATCGTTCCCGAGATCATCACCGGAATGCGAAGGCCGATCTCTTCAAATAATTCCTCAATACCAAACAAGCAGGCCTTGGCGTTGAGGCTATCGAAAATGGTTTCGATCAAGAGCAGATCGGCCTCGCCATCGATCAGCCCGCGCACCGCGCCTTTGTAGACATCCTTGATTTCGTCAAACGTCACCGCGCGGAACCCGGGGTCGTTGACGTCGGGCGAGAGCGACGTGGTTTTGTTGGTCGGCCCGATGGCGCCGGCGACCCAGCAGTTTCTGCCAGACTGAGCCGACATAGTCGCCTCGGCGGCATTGCGGGCGAGCTGCGCGCCGGTGCGGTTTATGTCGTAGACGTGATCTTGAGTTCCGTAATCGGCCTGGGATATGGACGATGCGTTGAACGTGTTGGTGGCAATAATGTCGGCGCCGGCCCTGAAATAGTTCTCGTGAATTTCCTGAATAACGTCGGGCGCCGTGAGGTTCAAAATATCATGGTTGCCCTTGAGATCGTGGCTATGGTCCGCGAACCGGCCGCCCCGATACGCCGCTTCGCCCAGGTTATGATCCTGAATTTCGGTCCCCATGGCGCCGTCCAGCACGAGGATTCGCCGAGCGACGTCGGCGTGGAGCGCGGCGATACGTTGTTCGCGGGTCATCGCACCACATCTTTGCGAACGGCAAGCGGCGCATCATCTGTCACGCCACCCAATTGCCGGCATATGGCGATGGTCAGAGCGGCACGGTTCAAGGTGTAGAAATGAAACTCGCGCACCCCGTGTTCAACCAGTTCCAGGCATTGGCTACAGGCATATTCTTCGGCCACGCGATGCCGGCCCTCGGTATCATCGTCCAAGCCCTCGAAGGCCTTGGTCAAGGAAGCCGGAATGGACGCGCCGCACCCTTCGGCAAAGCGGCGAATGCTATTGAAGTTAGTAACCGGCATGATACCGGGCACCAAAGGTGCGTCGATGCCGGCTGCGGCAACGGCATCGCGGAACCGCAAAAACGCCGCATTATCGAAAAAGAACTGGGTGATCGCGCGGGTCGCACCGGCATCGATTTTGCGTTTCAAATTGTCCAGATCGAACGCCTTGCTCGGAGCATCGGGGTGAACTTCCGGATAGGCCGCGACGGAAATCTCGAAATCGGCCACACGACGCAGCCCGGCGACCAGATCGCTGGCATAAGCATAGCCGCCGTCGGCCGGCCGATAACCGGCATTATCGTCCGGCGCATCGCCGCGTAAAGCCACGAGGTGGCGAATTCCAGCATCCCAATACTGGCGGGCGACATCGTCGACTTCGCCGCGCGTCGCATCCACGCAAGTCAGATGCGCCGCAGCCGTAAGCGCCGTCTCTTGAGCAATGCGGGTAACCGTGGCGTGGGTGCGCTCGCGCGTTGTGCCACCAGCGCCGTAGGTCACCGACACGAAGGCCGGTTGCAACGGCGCCAAACGGCAAACCGTATCCCATAACGCAATCTCGGCGTCTTCGGATTTCGGCGGGAAGAACTCGAAGCTCACCGAGACCTGTTTGGAAATATTAGTCATCATCTTATGCCGCGTTCTGGGTGGCGGGCCGCTGCGGCGATCGGGTTTTCCAGATCGAGACCGTCAGCGGATCGCCATTCAGATCGCGCACTTCGATCACGTCTAGCCCGTTGTCGAGGCACCAGGTTTCGACCTCTTTATGGGCGAAGCCGAGCCGGCGGTGGGCGTGCTCGGCGCGCAGCTCCTCCATCGAATGGGGGGCAAAATCGGCGATCAAAAAATGCCCGCCAGGCGCCAACGCGCGCGCAGCCTCGGCTATCACGCTGGCCGGCCGGTCCGAGAAATGCAGGACCATATGCAGCACAACCAGATCGAAAGATCTTTCCGCGACCGGCAATTGGTACATGTCGGCTTGCCGCAGCGTGCAATGGGCATAACGGGCACCGGCTAGATTGGCGCGGGCAACGGCCAACATTTCGCGGGAAAGATCAAGCCCCAACCCGTGATCCACATGGCGATCGAAAAGCTGCAGCACGCGTCCGGTGCCGGTGCCGATATCAAGCAGGTTCTTAACCCGCTCTGGCGGCAACAGCTCCACCAGCGCCTGCTCAACTTCAGCCTCGTCGACATGCAGCGCCCGAATACGGTCCCAACGGGCGGCGTTTTCACCGAAATAGCTATTCGCCCGTTCGGCGCGCTCAGCCATTATCTCTTTGAGGCGCTGTAAATCACGGCCGATCGTGGCATCGTCTTCGGGTATCTGGGACAGCAGGGTGCGTACCAGACCCGCATCAGACTCAGCGGAGGGCAGGTGAAAGAATGCCCAGGTACCTTCCTGAAACCGTTCCAACAGGCCCGCCTCGCATAAAAGCTTCAGGTGACGTGATACGCGCGGTTGGCTTTGGCCGAGTATGCGCGTGAGCTCCCCCGCAGTCAGCTCGCCGTGCAGACACAAAGCGAGAATACGCAACCGGGTCGGCTCCGCCGCCGCGCGCAATCCTGTAAGCAGTTGATCCATCTTAATTTATCGCTATGGCCAAAATCTAAGGCACCTAAGTTTAAAGCTTAAACATATAACAATACATTTATATTACTTAGCGCAACGCAAATTTTCTCCCTCGCCCAACCTTCCAAATAGGTGATGTATCCTTGCAACACAGATGCCGCTATGATGTTTTATCCCGCAAGGTTGCTGGCGTTACGAAATAAGCTGTGGTAGCAGAAATACCAGTGTTTAGTGTTGCATCGCCTTGATTCGCGGCTCGGATTAACACTCCGTCAATGTGACGAAGGCAATGTGCGGCACTGACGCAACAGAACCGTGCGTACGGTTGGCGCTAATATGCCAAAGAGTGACAGGTTTAATCAGGGGTTGTGGATGCCGTTATTCAAGTGCGGATTGGGACGTATTCTCGGCATGGCATTGCTGGCGGGGGCCTTAACTGCGTGCGCAGGCACGCCCAGTAGCGACTCATCGGGCGAGATCGAAGCCAACGACCCTCTGGAGATACCCAACCGGTTTATCTTTGCCTTCAATGTTGGCCTGGATCAGCTGGTGCTGCAGCCGGCCGCCGTCACATATCGCGACTTGATGCCTGCGGAACTGAAGGTTCCGATCGGCAATCTGATCACCAATATGTTCATGCCTCTGAGCTTTCTCCACGCGATGCTGCAGGGCGACTTCGACGCGGCCGAGCAGGCCGCATCCCGGTTCGTCGCCAGCGCACCGACACTATTTTTAAGCAACCCCTTCCCCGATCGCTCACCGGTCTTCGAAGACGCCGGGCAAACGCTTGGCGTTTGGGGTGCAAGCGCTGGCCCTTACATCATGCTGCCGGTGTTGGGACCGTCGAATCTCCGCGACACGGCCGGTACCATCGTCGATTTCTTCATCGAGCCCCTCGGTATCGTTGCAGGCTCGCGAGCGACAATCGGGCGCGGCGTCGGCTCCGCTGTCCTGTCACGGGCAGGCAATATTGATCAAGTGCGCGATCTGCAAAAAAACTCGGTCGATTACTATGCCGCCGTGCGAAGCCTCTATGGCCAGCGTCGTGAAGCTGAGATCAAAAACGGTGGCCTCGAACCGACCAAAGCTGCCCCGACGCTCGGACTGGAACTCGACGCCGAACCGGCGTTGAAGCAGCGGTCCGACGCAACTATTCAGTAAACATCATGGCCGGGCTCCGGTGGACAGTCGCGATTGCAGGCCCCCTGGCCGCGCTGATTATCGTCATAGCACCCGCGCGCGCCGACCAGCATCTGGCGGCGTCGTCCGAGTTCATTCAATCCCTCGCCGACCGGGCAATTAGGACGCTGACCGCCGAGGGACAGACGACAGAAGTGCGGCGCGAGCAATTTCGCGGTCTGTTTCGCGAAGGTTTTGCCATAAACGGCATTGCGCGGTTTGTTCTCGGCCGTTATTGGCGCCGGGCTACCGAGGACGACCGCACCGAATATCTGGCCCTGTTCGAGGACGTGATCGTGGCCAGGTGGGCCGATCGGTTTTCCGAATATTCCGGCGAGAAATTCGAAGTATCAACCGCACTCGACGCCCCCAGCGCGCACGAGTCGGAGCGCGTCGCCATTGTCCGCAGCGTGTTTTTTACCGATCCCCAAACGCAGGTTCGCATCGATTGGCGGGTGGCGAGCCGGGGTGACATCTACAAAATTACCGACGTCATGGTCGAGGGCATTAGCATGGCCAACACCCAACGCGATGAGTTCTCATCGGTGATTCGCAGCAATAGTGGTGAAATCAGCGCGCTGTTGGAAATTCTACGCAAGAAACGGGACGGCTGACCGCGCCAACCCCCGTCAGCGCTCGTCTACAACCAGACTTACGCCTGTAAGGGCTTGTACTTGATCCGGGTCGGCTGGTCCGCATCGGCGCCGCGGCGACGCTTATGGTCGGCCGCATAGGCCTCGTAATTGCCCTCGAACCAAACCACCTCACTGTCGCCCTCGAAGGCCAGAATGTGGTTTGCAATCCGGTCGAGGAACCACCGATCATGGCTTACCACGATGGCGGTGCCGGCAAAATCGAGCAATGCCTCTTCCAGCGCGCGCAGCGTGTCGACGTCGAGATCGTTGGTCGGCTCATCGAGCAGCAGCACGTTCGCCCCCGATTTAAGCATCTTCGCCAGGTGGACCCGGTTGCGCTCGCCGCCGGAGAGTTGCCCGACCTTTTTCTGTTGGTCGGATCCGCGAAAATTGAACCCGGCCACATAGGCCCGGCTCTGCACGGTGCGTTTGCCCAACTCGATCACGTCCAGCCCGTCGGAAATCTCTTCCCACACATTCTTGTCGTCAGCCAACGTGTCCCGGCTTTGATCGACATAGCCGAGCACCACTGTCTCGCCGATGGTCAGCTTGCCGGCATCAGGAGTTTCCTGACCGGTCACCATATTGCAGAACGTTGTCTTACCGGCGCCGTTGGGACCGATGACGCCGACGATGGCGCCGGGCGGAATTTTGAGATCCAAACCGTCGATCAACATCCGGTCGTCGAACCCTTTGCGCAATTGTTCGGTCTCGATAACCAAATCGCCCAGCCGGGTGCCGGCGGGAATGGTGATCTGCTGCTTGTCGGGCGCCCGATCGGCACTGTCGGCAACCAGCTTATCGAAAGCGGCCACCCGCGCCTTGCTCTTGGCTTGGCGCGCCCGCGGACTCTGACGGACCCATTCGAGCTCCTCGCGGATGGAGCGCTGGCGCGAGCTTTCCTCTTTTTCCTCCTGGGACAGCCTGGCTGCTTTCGCCTCCAACCAAGCCGAATAATTGCCCTCGAAGGGAATACCCTTGCCCCGGTCGAGTTCGAGGATCCAGCCGGCCACATTGTCGAGAAAATAACGGTCATGGGTAACCGCCACCACCGTACCGGCATATTCGGCGAGGAAGCGCTCGAGCCAGGCGACCGATTCCGCATCGAGATGGTTGGTCGGCTCGTCGAGCAACAGCATATCGGGGTTCGACAGCAGCAACCGGCATAGCGCGACCCGGCGCCGCTCACCGCCCGACAGCTTGGCCACCTCTGCGTCGCCCGGCGGACAGCGCAACGCGTCCATCGCAATCTCGATGCGGCGATCCAGCTCCCAGGCGTCGGCGGCCTCGATCTGGTCCTGCAACTCGGCCTGTTCGGCGATCAGCGCATCCATCTCGTCGGCCGTTAAATCTTCGCCAAACCGGGCGCTCACTTCATTAAAGCGGTCGAGCAACGCCTGGGTCTCGGCGACCCCTTCCATGACGTTGCCCAAAACATCCTTGGAGGCGTCAAGTTGGGGTTCCTGGCGCAGAAAACCGACCTTGACGCCATCCGCCACCCAGGCTTCGCCTTGGAATTCGGTATCCTCGCCGGCCATGATGCGCAGCAATGTCGACTTGCCCGACCCGTTGAGCCCGAGCACGCCGATTTTGGCGCCGGGATAGAAGCTCAGCCAAATATCCTCGACCACCGGGCGGCCGCCCGTATAGGCCTTGGTGAGGCCCTTCATGACATAGACATACTGAGGCGCGGCCATATTCAGGCTCCATCGAATCGCGGTTTTATGTAAGCGACAGCACATAGGTCGAGCGCACGGCAAATGCAATGGTCGTTGAAGGAGCTTTGTCGCGCATGCGTTTTACGTTCAACAGCCGCTTTGCCCCGGTGGTCTCAACTTATGATCGCAACACTTTATCTTAGAGGCAAAGATGGAGTGTGTAGTGATAGGTCAAATTAATCGTCCCGGTTTAACAGCGGGACGACAAACCGCCGCAGGCGGTTGACTGTCCTCAAGCTTTGTCTCAGCATTCTTATCGATAGGCTGTAAGAGGACATCAGTTGATGTCTTCCTGAAATTGCTCTGTAGCGTTGGTGCTGTCAGTAGCCGGTTTTTATGGCCGCCCCGCATGGGGTTCGTAATCGGGTCGGGGAAAAATCCCAGGCCGTCAGATGAAAATAAATAGCACGAGAGGAAATGAAAATGACAAAACAGCATAAGTATCAAGGAGGTAGACTCCTTGCCGTGGGCTTAGGCCTTATGACGGCTATCGCAGCGTACGGCACCGCCAGCGCCGATAGCTACCCTGATAAGCCCATCACGTTCATTGTGCCGTACTCTCCAGGTGGCGGATCCGA
>JBLHHE010000030.1:0-10657 GCA_047616465.1 Alphaproteobacteria bacterium | reverse complement strand
GCTGTATATCATAAAGGTGGTCATGATCTACAAGGACCTGATCGAAGAAATAGATGCGTATATGGAACGCGACCCCGCGGCCCATTCGCGCCTCATGGTATTTGTCAGCTATCCCGGTCTGCACGCGGTACTGTGGCACCGCTTGGGGCATTGGCTGTGGGATAACCGGCTGCTTATTCTCGCTCGCCTTGTCGGTAATTTTACACGCTGGCTGACCGGGATCGAAATTCACCCGGCGGCGACAATCGGCCGTCGGTTCGTGATCGATCACGGCATGGGCGTGGTCATCGGAGAAACAGCTGAAGTCGGCGACGATGTCACCATTTATCACGGCGTCACCTTGGGCGGCATCGCGCCGTCCGTCGAAAGCGAAAGCCAAAAACAGGTCAAGCGTCATCCGACTTTGTCTGACGGCGCCATCATCGGTTCGGGAGCGCAGATATTGGGGCCCGTTACGGTCGGTCGCAATTCCCGGGTCGGCGCCAACGCGGTGGTGGTGAAGGATGTGCCCGACGGCGTTACGGTTGTCGGAATTCCAGCAAAGCCGGTGGACGCGGCGGTCGCCTCGGCGGACAGCTTTGCGGCCTACGGCACCCCGACCGATGACACGCCGGCGCGCGAAGAGCGGGCGATCGCCGGTCTGCTGAACGAAGTGAGTGCGTTGCGCCGGCGGGTTGAAGAATTGGAAAACGAGCAGGCGCAGCGGGGCATGTCGACGCCGACGGAGGCCGACGACAACAGTGATGTGGAAACCGATGCGCCGCATCGGTGAGATTAAGGGCTCGGTACCTTCAGGGAAGGAGGTTGTGTTGTGAAATTAGGAACTAAAGGGCGGTACGCCGTTATGGCTATGGTCGATCTGGCCATGTACGACAAGGATCAGCCGATAACGCTGAGTGAAATTGCGGAACGGCAGGAAATCTCATTGTCGTATCTTGAGCAACTATTTGCGAAACTGCGCCGCGCCGGACTGGTCAAAAGCGTGCGCGGACCCGGTGGCGGTTACCGGCTTGCCTATGGCGCCGATAGCATTCGGGTCTCCGATGTCATTCGCGCCGTCGACGAGACTATTCGCGCCACCCGCTGTCAGCCGGGGGGGCCGGTAAGCTGTGTGAGCAAGAGTAGCCGCTGTCTGACCCATGATTTGTGGGATGAGTTGGGACATCAAATCCATCTGTATCTAAGCTCGGTTACCCTGGAGGATGTTTGCGAAGGCCGTGTTCTGGGCACCAGCCGGTTATTCGACGCGGCGGCCCCGGAAATGGCGGCGCAGTAGAGCGAGTTATGGACGTTTATCTCGATTATAACGCCACCGCGCCGCTCCGGTCCGAAGTCGCATCAGCGATGATCTCGGCGTACGAGCTCTGTGGTAATGCGTCGTCGGTCCACCGCTTCGGAAGATTGGCCCGTCGCGCCGTTGAAGACGCGCGCGAGACGATTGCCGCAGTTATCGATGCTGCGCCGGCTGAAATCGTCTTCACCAGCGGCGGCACCGAGGCCAACAACCTGGCGTTACGGGGCAGCGAACGGCCGGTATTTATGTCCGCGATCGAGCATGATTCGGTGCGCGGCGCCCCTGACGAAGCCAGCGTTATCCGCATTGACCAGGACGGCGTGGTGGATTTGCACCATTTGGAAGAATTACTGAGCGCGGCGGGTGCGCCGGCGCTGGTATCGGTCATGTTGGCCAACAACGAAACTGGTGTGGTGCAGCCGATCGGCCAAGTGGTCGCGTTGGCGCAGCGCTTTGGCGCCCTGGTCCATTGCGATGGGGTGCAGGCGCTGGGCAAAATGCCGCTGTCCTTTGCCGCGCTTGGCGTCGATATGATGAGCCTGTCGGCTCACAAACTGGGCGGCCCCCAGGGGGTTGGCGCCTTGATTGTTCGCGATGGCATTGACGTGGCGCCGTTGCTGCGCGGCGGGGGCCAGGAACGCAGCCGGCGCGCGGGCACCGAAAATGTTGCCGGCATCAGTGGTTTTGGCGCTGCCGCGGCATTGGTAGAGCAGACCGTTGAAGCCGCGCCGGAACTGGAACGTTTGCGTGACGATATTGAGACCCGGGTGCGGGCGGCGGTGCCGGACAGTGTCATTTACGGCGCGCGCTCACCGCGCCTGCCGAACACGAGCTGCATAGGTTTGCCCGGCGTGAGCAACGAAGTCCAAGTGATGACGCTCGATCTGGCCGGCGTTGCCATCAGCGCGGGGTCTGCCTGTTCCAGCGGCAAGCTCACCCCGAGCCATGTCTTACAAGCGATGGGCGCCGACGACGAGGCCGCCGCTAGTGCAATCCGAGTTTCGCTCGGGTGGCAAACCAGCGCTGGCGATGGCGACAGGTTTGTCGAGGCATGGAGCGCGCTGGCCAACCGCCGTGTATCCTCCGAACTCGGCCATCGGTCGGTAGCCTAGGGAAAGGTATGATGACGAAATCCGACGCGACACAGTCTTCTGCCACCGACGCACCGACGGCGGTATACCTGGATTATCAGGCGACCACACCGACTGATCCGCGGGTTGTCGACACCATGATGCCTTGGTTTAGCGAGCGCTTCGGCAACGCCCATTCGTCGCAGCATGCGTTCGGCGCTCAGGCCGCGGAAGCGGTGGAGGCCGCACGGGGCAAGATTGCGGCGCTGCTCGGCGCCGATCCCCGCGAAATCATTTTCACCTCGGGGGCGACAGAATCCAATAATTTGGCAATCAAGGGCGCGGCCCGGTTTGCCCGCAGGCATGACAAAGGCAATCACATCGTCATCCTCGAGACCGAGCATAAATGTGTCCTGGAATCCTGTTTCGCGTTGGCGGAAGAGGGCGTTCGCACGACAGTATTGAAAGTCGGCGCGGACGGTTTGGTCGATCTGGACGCGCTGGCCGGCGCCATCGACGACGATACCGTTCTGGTGTCGATCATGGCCGTGAACAACGAAATCGGCGTCATCCAGCCCGTCGCCGAAATCGGCCGCCTGTGCCGCGAGCGTGGCGTGTTGTTCCACACTGACGCCGCGCAGGCGGCGGGCAAGATTCCGATGGATGTTAACGAAATGTCGATCGATCTGATGAGCGTATCGGGCCATAAATTATACGCGCCGAAAGGCGTCGGCGTGCTCTATGTCCGCCGCCGCCCCCGCGCCCGTTTGCTGGCGGAAATCAGTGGCGGCGGTCAGGAGCGGGGCACCCGTTCGGGAACCTTGGCGGTGCCGCTGATCGTCGCCCTGGGCGCAGCGTGTGAAATCGCCGATCAGGAAATGGCGCAGGAAGCCGGGCGGCTCATGGAATTTCGCCGGTCCCTGTTGACCCAGCTGCAGGCGGCGGTTCCCGATTTGGTGGTCAACGGCGCCCTGGAGCCACGGATTGCCGGCAATCTTAATATTGGCTTTCCCCGTATCGACGCCATGGCGCTGATGGCGGCGCTCGGCGATGTCGCGGTCTCGACCGGTTCGGCCTGTACATCGACTTCGGTTGAACCATCTTATGTGTTACAGGCGTTGGGCCTGCCGCGTTCAGTATCGGCCGGCTCCATCCGGATCGGCTTTGGCCGGTTCACCACACAATCAGAAATTGATTATGCCGCGCGGCGGATCGCCGAAGCGGTCGCGTCACAACGCGGCGGCCAAGAGGCGGCGGCGGAATGACTTTCAAGAGGGACGGGTAATGGCTGCAAACGTTGACGCCATCGAACAGGTTAAGTCGATCGGCGAGCAGTATAAGTACGGCTTCGTCACCGATATTGAGGTCGATCTGGCCCCCAAGGGGCTGAACGAAGATATCGTCCGGCTGATCTCCGAGAAGAAGGAGGAGCCCGAGTGGATGCTCGAATGGCGGCTCAAGGCGTATCGCCATTGGCTGACCATGGAAGCGCCCGAGTGGCAGAAGGTCGCGTTCAAGCCAATCGATTACCAAGATTCCTACTATTACGCGGCGCCCAAGATTGGCGATAAGCCAAAGTCGCTCGACGAGGTCGACCCCAAGCTGTTGGAGACCTACGCGAAGCTGGGTATTCCTTTGAGAGAGCAGGAAGTGCTGGCCGGCGTCGAAGGCGCGCCGCTGGTCGCGGTCGATGCGGTATTCGATAGCGTTTCGGTAGCCACCACCTACAAGGCCAAATTGGAAGAAATCGGCGTTATTTTCTGCTCGATCTCTGAAGCGGTTCGCGAGCATCCAGAACTGGTGCAAAAGTATTTGGGCTCGGTCGTGCCTTATGCGGATAATTTTTACGCCACGCTGAATTCTGCTGTGTTCACCGACGGGTCGTTTGTCTACATCCCCAAGGGCGTGCGCTGTCCGATGGAATTGTCGACCTATTTCCGCATCAACCAGGAAAACACAGGCCAGTTCGAACGCACCCTGATCATCGCCGACGAGGGCGCCCATGTGAGCTATCTCGAAGGCTGCACCGCGCCGATGCGCGACGAACACCAGTTGCACGCCGCCGTGGTCGAGTTGGTCACCCTCGACGATGCCGAGATCAAATATTCAACGGTGCAGAACTGGTATCCCGGCGACGAAGAAGGCCGTGGCGGCATCTATAATTTTGTCACCAAGCGCGGTGCGTGCCGGGGCCGCAACTCAAAGATTTCCTGGACCCAGGTAGAAACCGGTTCGGCGATTACCTGGAAATATCCCAGTTGCATTTTGCAGGGCGACAATTCGGTGGGCGAATTCTATTCGGTCGCCATCACCAATAATGCCCAGCAGGCCGATACCGGTACCAAGATGATCCATATCGGCAAGAACACCAGCTCGCGGATCATCTCGAAGGGCATCTCGGCGGGGCGCGCCGATCAAACCTATCGTGGCCTGGTGCGCATGCAGCGCGGCGCCAACGGCGCGCGCAACTATACCCAGTGCGACAGTTTGTTGATCGGTGACCAGTGCGGCGCCCATACCGTGCCCTACATCGAGAGCCAGAACCCGTCGGCGCAGATCGAACACGAAGCGACGACGAGCCGGATCAGCGACGATCAATTGTTTTACTGCCGCCAGCGCGGGCTGACCGATGAGGAGGCGGTATCGCTTATCGTCAACGGTTTCTGCCGCGAGGTGTTGCAGACATTGCCGATGGAGTTTGCCGTCGAGGCGCAAAAACTTGTCGGCATCAGCCTCGAAGGAAGCGTCGGCTAACGGGCCGTCAGAATTAGGACTAAGTGAAATGGCACTATTGGAAATCCGCAATCTGCACGTCACGGTCGACAACAAGCCGATCCTCAACGGCGTCGACTTAACGATCGATGCCGGCGAAGTGCATGCGATCATGGGGCCCAACGGCTCCGGTAAAAGCACGTTGTCATATGTCCTGGCGGGGCGCGACGGTTATGAGGTCACCGAAGGAGAGGTGATCTATAACGGGGTCGATCTGCTGGCCATGGCCGCCGACGAGCGGGCGCGCGAAGGCGTGTTTCTGGCGTTCCAATACCCGGTTGAAATTCCCGGCGTGGCCGGGCTGACCTTTCTTAAAACGGCGGCCAATGCGCTGCGCACCCATCGCGGCGAGAGCCAATTGGACGCCATGGACTTTCTTAAGTTCGTGCGCGGCAAGGCCGACTCCCTCGACATCAACGACGACATGCTGAAGCGTGCTGTGAACGAGGGTTTTTCCGGCGGTGAGAAAAAGCGTATGGAAATCCTGCAGATGGCGGTTCTGGAGCCGCGCCTGGCGATCCTCGATGAAACCGATTCGGGGCTCGATATCGACGCCTTGAAAGTGGTCTCCGATGGCGTGAACGCGCTGCGCGGACCCGAGCGCGGCATGCTCCTGATCACCCATTACCAGCGTCTGCTCGACTATATCGTGCCCGACCGGGTGCATGTGCTGGCCCATGGCCAGATCGTTAAAAGCGGCGATAAGGGCCTGGCGCTCGAGTTGGAAGCCACGGGCTATGGCGAATTTGTTGAAGCGGCGGAGTGAAGTCATTGCCCGACGGTAGTGGACATATGCAGCCCTTTCTCGATCAGGCGCTGGCCGACACCGCCAGTGTTCCTGGTTCGAAGGTAGAATGGCTGTCTGAATTGCGCGGACGCGGCGCGTCGCTCTATGGCGACCGGGGATTGCCGGGCCGTCGCGACGAATATTGGCGCTATACCAACTTGAACGAGCTCGGCAAGCACGAATACCAACTCGCCAATGGCGCGCCCTCAGTCGAAGTGCCGCCGCTGCCGCACCGCGCGGTCGCTGAATTGGCCAGTTACCGTATTGTCTTCGTCAACGGCCGTCTGCGCCCCGATCTTTGCGTCCTCGACGATATGCCCGATGGGGTCCTGATCGCCGGGCTCGGCGATATGATTGCGGCGGCGCCGGACCGCTTGCAGCCTTTTCTCGGACAAAACCTAGATCTGCACGACATGCCGCTGGCCGCCCTCAATACGGCGTTTATGCGCGACGGCATGGTGTTGTTCGTCGATGCCGGCGTGGATGTCGATAAACCGGTACATCTGGTCTCGATTACGGTACCCGGCCAGACGCCGCTGATGCTGCAGCCCCGTCATTTGGTGGTGCTGGGCGACGGCGCCAAGGCGACGTTGATCGAAAGCCATATTGGCGGCTCCGAAGGCGCCTATTTCAACAATTTGGTCAGCGAACTTACGCTGGGCGAAGGCGCGGAGCTTAATCACTACACCTTCCAGGAAGAAGGTCCGGCGGCGGTTCATATCGCGGCGACGGCGCTGAATTTAGCGGCCTCGGCGACCTATGACGGCTTTTTGCTGCAAAGCGGCGGCCTGATCGGACGCGTCGAGACACGCGCCATTCTCAATGGATCGGACGCCGACTGCCGTCTCGACGGCATTTATCTGGGGACAGATAGCCAGGTGCTGGATACCACAACCTATGTGGAACATGTCGCCGCTGGCTGCCGCTCGCGCCAAGTCTATAAGGGCGTTCTTGACGGCAAGGCGCGCGGCGTCTTTCAAGGCAAAATCCATGTGAAGCCAGGCGCGCAGCAGACCGACGGGCACCAACTCAGCCGGGCGCTTCTGTTGTCGCCGCGGGCCGAGATCGACACGCGGCCGGAGCTCGAAATCTACGCCGACGACGTGAAATGCAGTCATGGTGCGACAGCCGGCGAGCTCGATGCCGAAGCCCTGTTCTATCTCATGAGCCGAGGTATCGCGCCGGCCGCCGCGCGTCGAATTCTGATCGAGGCCTTCGTCAGTGAAGCGCTATCGGAAATTCGTCTCAGCCAGGTGGCGGAAGACTTTTCAGCCCATGTTCGCAACTGGTTGAACGCGAATATAAACGTTCTAACGGCGGATTAGGGGTTAGTTGCCATGACGTCAGCCCCCGATATGGATGCCAACATCCAGCCTTTCGATGTCGCCAAGGTTCGCGCGGATTTTCCGATCCTCACGCGGACTATGCATGGCAAGCCGCTGGTGTTTCTCGATAGCGCCGCCTCGGCCCAGAAGCCCCAGCAGGTCATCGATACTGTGAGCGATGTCTATTCGCGCGAATACGCCAACGTTCACCGCGGGCTGTATCAGATAAGCGAGGCGGTGACGGCCCGCTACGAGGGTGTGCGCGATACCATCTGCCGCTATATCAACGCCGCCCACACCCACGAGATTATCTTCACCCGCAACGCGACGGAATCGATCAATCTGGTCGCCGCCAGTTACGGCCGCACCTTCCTGGCGGAAGGCGACGAAATCATCCTCAGCGAGTTGGAGCACCACGCCAATATCGTTCCCTGGCAGATGCTGCGCGACGAAATAGGCATCGTGTTGCGGATCGCGCCGATCAGTGATGACGGCGAGCTGATCATGCCCGAGTTCGAGAAGTTACTCGGCGCGCGCACCAAGCTGGTGGCGATTTCCCATATGTCGAATGTGTTGGGCACGATCTTACCGGTCGCTGAAATAACCCGCCTGGCCCATGCCGCCGGCGCCAAAGTTTTGCTCGATGGGTGCCAGTCGATTACCCATTTGCCCGTCGATGTGCAGGAATTGGGCTGCGACTTCTATGTGTTCTCCGGGCATAAACTTTATGGCCCGTCCGGCATCGGCGTTTTGTACGCGCGCGAAGAACTGCTCGAGGCCATGCCCCCCTATATGGGCGGGGGCGACATGATTTCTTCCGTGACATTCGAAAAATCGACCTGGGCGAAATTGCCCCATAAGTTCGAGGCGGGGACACCGGCGATCGCCCAGGCGATCGGTCTCGGCGCCGCCATCGACTATGTTACCGCGTTGGGGCTGGCGCAGATCGGCGCACACGAACAAGACATTCTGAATTACGGCACCCAGCAATTGTCGAGTGTCGAGGGGTTGCGCTTGGTCGGGACCGCACCGGCGAAGGCGAGCGTGTTGTCGTTTACGCTCGATTTTGCCCACCCGCACGATATCGCGACGATTATAGACCAGTCCGGAGTGGCGGTACGCGCTGGTCATCATTGCGCGCAACCGTTGATGGCGCGCATGGATGTGCCGGCGACGGTGCGCGCCTCTATCGGCATGTACAACACCCGCGCCGATATAGATGCGCTGGTAGCGGCGCTGGGCGTAGTGTCGGAGATTTTTGGCTGATGAACGATCTGCGCGAACTCTATCAAGAGGTCATCCTCGACCACGGTAAGCATCCGCGAAACTTTCGCACGCCCGACGACGCCACCGCCGAAGCCCATGGCAGCAATCCCCTGTGCGGCGACCAACTAACGGTCTACATCAAACTCGGCGACGATCACCTGGTCGAAGACATCGCCTTTACCGGCCGGGGATGTGCAATCTCGGTTGCCTCGGCGTCGATGATGACCGAGCTGGTGAAAGGCAAAACGGAGGCCGAAACGCGGGTGATATTCGAGACCTTTCATGGCATGTGCACCGGCGAGGGCGACGATAGCGACGTGGGCGAAGATTTGGATAAGCTGAAGGTACTGTCCGGGGTGCGGGATTTTCCGACCCGGGTTAAATGCGCCACCTTGCCGTGGCACACCTTAGTCGCGGCACTGGCCGGCGACGATGAAGTGACGACCGAATAGGTGGCGGAGATGATCGAAGACGGGCCAGGCCTTGCCGATTTCATGCCCAACGCCGTCACGCCGGGTGAGGCGGTCGTTGCCCGGGCAGGGGCGCCACTGGCCGCAGATGTGGTCGTGGCTGACGAAGCCGCCGCTATTGCGGCTTTGCGAACGGTCCACGACCCGGAAATTCCGGTAAATATCTACGATTTGGGACTTATTTACGATCTAGAGCTAAAATCCGACGGATCGGTGCGGATCGACATGACGTTGACGGCGCCAGCCTGTCCGGTCGCCGGTGAATTGCCGGTATGGGTGGCCGAAGCGGTTGCCGGGGTGGAGGGCTTCGGCGAAGTCGAGGTGCGCCTGGTGTGGGAGCCGCAATGGACGGTGGACCGGATGACTGACGAGGCCAAACTGGCGCTCGACATGTTTTGAACTATATAAGACTTGAGTAAGCAGAAGGACTGAAGCCAACATGACAGCCCCGATCATCACCATGACCACTGCCGCAATCGAGCGCGCGAAAAGGTTAATGGCAAGCGCCGAAGCGGACGTAGCCGGGCTGCGCGTCGGCATCAGCACGCGCGGTTGCTCCGGCCTGTCCTATGTTGTCGAGTATGCGACCGAGCAGCGCCAGTTCGAGGAAGTTATCGAGCAGGACGATTTGCGCATCTTCATCGATCCGGCGGCGACCATGTTTCTCATTGGCTCGGAGATGGATTATCAGGAAGGCCAGTTTCAAACTGGATTCACCTTCAACAACCCGAATGCCAAGGGTACTTGCGGTTGCGGAGAATCTTTCCACGTCTAACGTGCCCGCGCCGGTCGAACTGGATCGTTGTTAAGATAAGGTTCCCTCGATGCCGCGCATAATCTTCGTTGAACCCGATGGAACCCGGCGCGAGGTTGACGCGCCGCTGGGCCACTCAGTGCTGCAGATCGCCTGGGACAACAAAATCGATATCGAGGGCGCGTGCGAGGGCGCGATGGCCTGTTCGACCTGCCATGTGATTGTCGAGCGCGAATGGTTCGAGCGGTTGGATGAGGCCACCGAGGATGAGGAAGATATGCTCGACCTGGCCTTCGGTCTGGCACCCACATCGCGCCTGGGATGCCAGATCATCGTCACCGAGGCGCTCGATGGTTTGACCGTTAGTTTGCCCTCGCAGACGCGCAATATGATGCTGGAGTAGACCATGGAGCCGGGCTCCCTTAGTCATTATCTGCCCGATTATCAGCTGTATCCGCAGTTGCGCGATTCAAAGGCCGGGATATGGCGGGCCTATGTGGCTCACCCGTTTGTCGCCCAATTGGCGGCGGGAACATTGCCGGAGGCCTGCTTTCGCCATTATCTGGGCCAGGACTATTTGTTCCTTATCCAGTTTGCCCGGGCCTATGCCCTAGCCGCCTATAAGAGCGACAGCTTGGCCGATATACGCGCTGCCGCGGCGGGTATGTCGGCGATCATCGATACCGAAATCCGCCTCCATGTGGATTACTGCGCTGGCTGGGGACTGGACCAGGACGATATTGAGGCGCTGCCCGAGGCCTCGGCGACGATGGCCTACACCCGTTATGTTTTGGAGAAGGGGCTGCAGGGCGACCTGCTCGATCTCTATGCCGCGTTGGCGCCGTGCGTCATCGGTTATGGCGAAATCGGCGCCCATCTCGCCGCGGATCCCGAGACCAAGCATGAGGGCAATCCCTAC
>JBLHHE010000029.1:0-10705 GCA_047616465.1 Alphaproteobacteria bacterium | reverse complement strand
GGCGGCGGATAATGCCGCGCTGGCCTGCCGCCCCAGATACCCGGTGCCGGCGACGGCCAGGACAGGAACGCCCATCCACAACGCCCGGCAGGTTTCGAGAAACCGGCTGTTGGGTTGGGGGTCGAGCATAATGTCGAAATAGTCAAAAAACCCGTAACCGTCCGGATCAATTTGCTCAAGGTCGGCGACGTCGACACGATCGCGAATGCCGGCGGCACCGGCTATTTCGTAGAGGCGCTGAACAGCGGGCTCGTCGAGCCGTTTGACGTTGGCGATCACAATTCGCGCGTCAGGAACATGGTCCAGAATTTCTGTCCAGTCTTGAACGCAAGCCTGTCCCAGTTCGGCCAGCGGGGCCATTACGCCGATCGTTATATGGGGCTGGGTTCGCGCCGGCAGCGGCGTGATTGTCTCAGGCGCGCCGGCAGGGCGGTGGGCGAGGTGGGTCGCCGGAAGACGGTAGATGGTCTGTGCCGTAGCCCCGGTATCTTCATCCGCATTTTCATCCAGCGGGACGAGCGGCTCGCTCGCCAGTAAATAATCGAAACCGGCGCCGGTGGGCAGCGCTGTCCCGAGCCAGCTAACACAGATCGGGGCCGGCCTTTGCGCAAACATTTGCAACTGACTCTCGGGTCCGTGCCCGCTCAAATCGACCGCGATGTCGATACCGTCGCCGCGTAAAATCTCTCCAGCCGTAACCGGATCGACGCCGTGAATATCGGTCCAACGAATGCAATACCGCGCCATGTTTTCGGATGCCATATCATAGCGTGCGTTCGCGCTATAGCAGTAGGCGTGAACCCGCTTGGTATCGTGCGACGCCAGAATGGGGGTCAGCAGGTCGGCCACCGGGCCGGCGTGAAATTCGCCGCCGACATAGGCGATACGCAGGGGCCGGTCACGGTTCGTAGCCGATGGCTCACGCTTTATCGGCGCGTCGGCCGGGGATGCGTATTTGGTGGCCCAGGCATTATTTTCGCGTTCCAAATGACCGCCTGTATCACCGTATCGTGCGGCGAGGGTACGGATCCGGCTTTGGGACAAAGACGAGTTGTCCGGTTCTCTTTTGATCGCGTTCAAATGGGCTTGTTCGGCTTCATCGAAGCGGCCGACTTTCGCCAGCGCGCGCGCCAAGACATCGTATTCGTTCGCCAACAGGGGCTCGGTCTTCAGAAATTCACAAGCGTCGAACACGCGCCCGATGTTGCCAACCTCGAGTGCCGCCCGGGCGATAAGACGCCATGTGTCAGTGTCCTGGGGCGTAAGCTCCAACTGTTTCTCGCCGGCAACAAGCGCGTTTACCGCATCGCCCTTACCCAACAGACGCTGCGATTGATGGCGGAACATGTTTGGTTTGGCGTTACGGAAACTTTGGAAAAAATTACTATATTGCCCAGGAAGCAGGGCGTCGCCCATCGGATGGGGCGACAATGTGGTCGCCAGTTTGGCATAGTATAGCGCTTCGGTGACGTTGCCGGTCTGGACGTTTATGTAAGCCAGAGCATCGGCGTATTCTCGCATGCCCGGGTCCCTGTCATGGGCCTGCGCCAACAACAAAAGCGCGCGTTTCACCTCGTCCAATTCAAAGCTGATGAGGCCCAGCAGCAACAGCGCTTCCGCGCAGTCGGGGCGGCGCGCGATGAGTGCTTCACATGCATCCAGGGCTTCGAAGTAGTTGGCGACGTCGAAAAACGCACGTACGTCGCGCACGCCGGCGAAGAGAGCTTCGTCGTCGGTCGGGTTTTCGGGTATCAGAGCGGTGTTGGCGTTCATCGAAAACAACGTAGGCAGCGCCTCTTAAGGTACCATTAACGATAACCGCTTCTCGTTGGTATTCAGTACCCCTCAGAATCGCTTATAACCCACTGGAGAAATGGAGAGTACGTGATGTCGAAAACTGATAGCGGCGCCAATATTCTGCTCGGCATATGTGGCACCGGAGGATTTGCCCGCGAAGTACTACCCGTTGCCAGAGAGTTTCTGTCGATATTTTCTCAAGCGAAAGCCGAAGAAAATCGAATTGTATTCGTTGAGAGTAATCCGGTTGAAAATCGCCTTAACGATGTGCCCGTGGTGTCGGAAGATGCGTTTTTTAGTCTGAGTTGCAAGGAGCGTTATTTTAATATCGCCATTGGGGATTCGAAAATTCGCGAGAGTATCGCGCTGGATTTTGTAACGCGCGGCGCAAAGCCTCTCTCTGTTCATGCCCCGAATTCGATAACCTACGATTGTAATGAAATTGGCGAGGGGGCGATCATCTGCGCCAATTCAATTATTACATCGAACGCCCGAATAGGCCGGTTTTTCCATTCGAATATTTTCTCTTACGTGGCGCACGATTGTGTCATCGGAGAGTTTGTCACCTTTGCCCCGCGGGTTAATTGCAATGGCAATGTGCATATCGGCGATCACGCCTATATTGGCACCGCCGCCACCCTTAAACAGGGCTCGCCGGATAAGCCGCTGGTTATTGGAGAGGGCGCCATTGTTGGCATGGGCGCCGTCGTCACGAAAGACGTTTCAGCTTTCACGACTGTCGTTGGAAATCCGGCAAAGCCCCTTGTTAAAAAGTAAAAATCCGGGCGGATACTGCTCTACGTTAATTCGGTTTTGCACAAAGAAAAGGGGGAGAACCGAAGCTCTCCCCCCAAAGTACTGACTGTGTCGTTAAACGATTTAACGGAACAGTGACAGAATCGACTGCTCGCTGTTGCCGGCGAACGACAACGAAGAAATACCCAACTGCTGACGTGTCTGTAACGCCACCAGGTTGGCACCTTCTTCGGTGATTTCGGCCAGCACCAGCTTGTCCGCACCAGCCTGCAACTCGTTAGCGTAGGAGGTCGAGAAGTCCAGACGGGTCTGCAACAACGCAACGTTCGAACCCAAGGTTTTCGCCTTGGCATTCAACGTGGCGATAGCCGAATCCAACGTAGCGATTACGGTAGCCCGCGTCGTGGCCGCGCTGAGGGTCGCAGACGATGCGATGCCCAGACCGGTCTGACGCAAATCAACCGAAGCAATGCTCAAAGAGCTGCTGGTAAGGTTGCTGAACGATACGGACAGCGTAGTACCGGTACCGTTGATCAGGTTAACACCCTGGTAGGTACTATCCGCCGCCAGATTATCGATCTGCGCGACCAACGAGCCGAACTGTGTGTTCAACTCGGTGAACTCGGCCGCCGTGGAGGCGGAGGCGGCGCTGTTAACGACACCCTTGAGCTGCTCGACGATCGAGTCCAAGGAATTAACCGCTTGGAGAGCGACCGACACGGAGCTCACGGCTTGGTCGATACTGTCTTTTTTCTCGTTGATGGTCGACGCACGATCGCTCAGGGCCTTGGATTCGAAAAATGCCTTGGCATCGTCAACCGGGCTGTTGACCCGCAGGCCCGTCGACAAACGGTCCTGGGTACGGTCAATCAGTTTCGATGTATTTTCGAGAGCCAATAGGTTCGAGCGAACTGCCGCACTAAGTGTAATACTTTGAGCCATTTGTTTGTCCTCATTCTGAAGTTAGTGTTACGGAGCGGTTCTGCTCCAGTTTACTTCTTAGCAACATGTGTGCCAAAAATTTAATGTAATTAAATCAATGGGTTAATATTATTTTGAGCGCCTGCCTAGGTAATAGTTACCGGATTGCCCGGCAATAATTACCCCCCTTCCGGCAGAAATTGCCGACCTGGTTGGAGGCCGCGCTGACCGCGTTGACGACATGCGAAATCACCCGCACCGACAGGCACGCGTTTCACGCCGCGGGCGCGGGTAATTAGGAGAATAGACTGAGAATGCTACCCGGTTCGGGCTTCTGCGACTGCGTAAGCTGATCGGAGATGTAGGTGGAAAACGCTTGCGACGCTTCGAAAGATAGGGAAATCGCTGACAGAAGCTGTCCGTAGTATTGCTGTTTTTCCTTAATTGCGCCTGTCGCTGCGCTCAACGCGTCTGTCTTAATGATGGAAACTTGGCGGTTCAATTCGCTGATCACTCTGTTGCCACTCTCCTGCAGCGTAAAAGCAATCTTTGTATTGCTTTCGACGATCAACTGGGAGGCCGTATATTTGGTCTGGATTGCTGCCAAGGTTGCCGTCGTATTGTCGATATCGGCCTGAGTGGCGAAATTGTTGTGGGCCAGCGCCTGTAACTGCGTCAGGGCATCGTTTTTTGCCGAACGCAGCCCGTCTTGCACACCGTAGCGCTCGTAGGTTGGCGCATTGGTTTTTTGAATCAGGTGGATGGTCTGCGCCAACAAGGTATCGAATTCGGCTACCGTACCAGGGGCTGCGAGCGTAGTCAGGCTGGCCAAATTATCCAACGTGTCCGAAACCCGCGACCCTTTGGCATCGGTGCGGGCCTTGAAATCGTTGATCACGGTGAGATCATCTTTCAGCTTGGCGAGCTGTACGTTGAGGAGGGCCGTCGCGCCCTTGGTATTCGAGGCATTACCGATGTTGTCGATATCATCGCTGAGCTGGCTCAGGATCGCATCTTGAGTAGCGAAAAACTGTAGCTCAAAGAGCGGCCGCGCGGCGGCCTGCGACGTTTTCGCGAACGCAGCGCCGAAATCGAACGACGGTTGGTAAGGGGTGAAAGATCCGATCAACATGTCTTATCCAATACCTTCGGACCGTTGTTGCCGATCCCGCCTTGAGGGCGAAAATCTTCGGCGGATGAGGCTAGCGTACTTGCCGGCACACTAAATTTGCGCTCGATGTGTTAACAAAAGGTTGCGCGCTCAGATACTCGCGGGCGGCAAGGGCTCTCCCGATCTGGCCGAACTCGAACGATGTAGGGCTCGTGTCGTGAAACGGCCTAACGGAACAGTGACAGAATCGATTGCTCGCTGGTGCCGGCGAACGACAACGAAGAGATACCCAACTGCTGGCGTGTCTGTAGAGCCACCAGATTGGCACCTTCTTCGGTGATGTCGGCAAGCACCAGCTTGTCTGCACCAGCCTGCAGCTCATTGGCGTAAGCCGCCGAGAAGTCCAAACGGGTCTGCAGCAAGGCAACGTTCGAACCCAAGGTTTTCGCCTTGGCATCCAACGTGGCAATCGCCCCATCCAACGCGACGATAGCGGTAGCCCGCGACGTGGCGGCGCTGAGGGTTGCGCCTGTGGCGAGCCCGAGGCCGGATTTGCGCAGGTCGACCGAATCAATTGTCAAATTACTGGTGGTCGTGTTGCTGAACGATACGGTCAGCGTCGAGCCGGTGCCGTTGACCAGGTTAGTACCCTGGTAGGTACTATCCGCCGCCAGATTGTCGATTTGTGCGATCAACGAATTATACTGCGCGTTCAGCTCAGTGAACTCGGCTGCGGTGCCGGCCGAGGAGGCGCTGTTGACGATACCCTTGAGCTGCTCGACGATCGAGTCCAAGGAATTAACCGCTTCGAGAGCGACCGACACGGCGCTCACGGCCTGGTCGATGCCGTCCTTTTTCTCGTTGATGGTTGCGGCGCGATCGCTCAACGCTTTGGACTCGAAGAAGGCCTTGGCGTCGTCAACCGGGCTGTTGACCCGTAGGCCCGTCGACAAACGGTCCTGGGTACGGTCGATAAGTCTTGCTGTGCTGGCGAGTGCCAGCAGATTTGAGCGGACTGCTGCGCTCAGAGTGATGTCAGCCATTTGAATATCCTCATTCTGAAGTGGACGTTATGGTGCGGGTGCACTCCGAGTTACTTACGTGCTGCTATCTGAAAGGTGCCTTTAGATGTAATTGGTCAGCGATAGTCCTTGGATTTGCGAAACTGTGCGGTACGACGCCTCGAGGATCAGCTGTTCCGTTTGGATTTGCGCAATGACCTCGACTTCGTTCACGCCCTCGGCGTCGGCAATCAAGTTACGGGCAATATCGAGCGACCGGGTGAGCGTGTCGCGGGCGTTTTCCAACAAGATGAGCGGCCCAACGATGCGATTTCTCAACTCGCCGATCGATTCGAATGTGGTCGTCGAATCGACATCGATGACCTTCGATAACGTACTCAATCCTTCTTCGACTATCTTCGCGAGAAAGGCGTTCGGCGGTGCGGTGTCCGGCAGGCTCACAATGGCGTCGAGGAGCAGGAACATCTGCTGAAAGGCCTCCTCGTCGCCGGTGATGCCGTAGGAGATCGTCGTTGTCTCGGAAATCCGCATCCGCGGGGCATTGGCGTCGCCTTGGTAATAATCCAGCTTCGGATTGGCCAGCATCTCCGGCGAACTCATACGCGTGACGTAGTAATCCCACAGGGCAGGGTCTTCGGCGATGAATTCGGTTGCGGTAGGATTAGCCGGATCGGCCGGGAAGGGGACTGTCGGCATCACGGCGTTCTTGTCGAAATAAATCTGCTCGTAAAACGAACCCGCCGGGAACCCGGGGGTGCCCAACACGTCAGATCGATACTGGGCGTAGAAGGTAGAGTCGATGGTGATAGCGTCGGCCTGGAACAGGCTCATCGACGTGTAGACCGCAGGATCCAACGTCGCGGTTGGTTGGTCGACTCGGTTGCCGGATAACAGGTAGCGATCGCCGTCGCGCGCGTTGAGAAGGTCGATCATAAGGGCGCGTGCATTGGTCGCGAACGTCTTCACATTGGCGTAGTTGCCGGCCGGCGAATCGCCCGCGTCCTGCAGAAAGCCCCGCAAATCGCGCGCAATGTTTTCGATCCCATCGAGATTCAAATCGGTAAGATCGATCCGTCGTTGCGCCACCTCGACATTTTGCAAATATTCCTTCGTGCGCATCTGGGCGGTTTCCACGGCGAGCAGCCGACTGACTTGGTCTGGAATGCCGGAATAGCTCTGCGCTTTTTGACCCGAGGCGAGTTGGATCGAGCCGGCGAACAACCGATCCTGGGTTCGCAGCGTGTGAAACATCAAGAGTTTCTGCTGGGCAAATGTACCAACGCGAGTCATCGCTTGGCTCCCGAATTAATTAATAATGTTAACAAGGACTTCCATCATTTGGCTAACTGTTTGGGTAACACGTGCAGCCGCTTGGTAAGCGTTCTGTAAAACTAAAAGCGTAGACATTTCTTCGTCGATATTAACGTCGCTGATCGAAGCGCTACGTCCTCTGATGGCCTCTTTGTAGCCTTCTTGGATTTCAAACTGAGCCTCGATATTGGCGGCCTGCGTGGAGTTAAGCGATACGATCGACGCGGCGTAGTCGGACAGACGCGACGTCGCCGTTGCCAAGCCTCCGGCACCGGCGAAAACTTGTCCGTTGCTAAGGGCCTCGGCGAGCGCGATGGTGCCGCTACTGTCGCCAGAGGCCAGTACGAAATCGCCAACCGTTAAGGTTGCGGCGTTAGAGAGTTGGCCGGTGGCCAGCTTGTTGGGGTCGGCGGATATGTCTGGCCGCAGAGCCATGAGGCCTGCCGCGCCGATCATTCCGTTGCGCAGATTGAGCGTGCTGGTCAGAGAACCGCTGTCGGCGAGGAAAAAGTTGTCGCCGTCGCCATCGGTCAGGGTCAGGCGGAATTTTCCGTTTTCCGTGAGCACGGTCGCGGTGATGTTTTGTGCTGCCAGGGCCGCGTTAATGCTGGCGGTAATGGTGGTCAGCGTATCGCCGACGACGTAGGCAACCGGGGTCGAGCCGCCCGGATAGGATACGGTCAGGGTTCCGGCCAGACCTAGGGCGGTGGTGGCGCTGGTTTGTGGGTCGGCGGTGTAGTCGACGAAGTTGGTATTCAGGGTATACAGGTCGTTCAGTCCAAGAAATTGAGCGAGCCCGGTGGTTTGGGCGCCGTTCGTCACCTGGCTCGTCA
Source organism: Alphaproteobacteria bacterium (assembly GCA_047616465.1). Taxonomy (GTDB): domain Bacteria; phylum Pseudomonadota; class Alphaproteobacteria; order UBA6615; family UBA6615; genus JABDJY01. The sequence continues at coordinate 2,954 of JBLHHE010000029.1, read as the reverse complement.
TCTCGTTGACGGCGATGCGGTTGGCGCCGGTCGCCGACATTACAATTTTGCCGCTGGCATCCAGTGTGGCGGTGGCGTTGGTCATGCCGTTGACGGCGGCGACCAGTGCATTGATATCGGCGAGGCCGCCGAGGGCGATATCCTGGTTTTCGACGACAGCGCCGGTGACATCAACGACCGTCACCCGGAATGTTCCTGTCATGGCCGGGGCATCGGTGCCGGCGAACGATAGACTGCCCGTCAGTGTTTGCGGCGGCGGGAACGCGGTGCTGGCATTGTGGGCGGCGTTGGCCGTCGAGACCAGGACTTCGGTCAGGCGATCGAGTTCGCTCTGCAATTCGGTCAGTCGATGGTCGCGCATTTCGATCAGCCCGGCCAGACGCCCGCCCTGGATCTCGCCAGTGATATCGGCGCCACCAGGGCCATAGGAGATGGCGTCGATGACGGTGGGGTAATTGATGCCGGCCGCCATTGACGAAGCCGAGGCGTGGGTTAGCGTGACTGCGGCGTTATCGACTAAGGGGCGGGCGGATGGCGTAAGAATGACGATATGACCGTTGCTGCGGGTGTAGCTTTGAATATCCATCAGTTCCGACAGATCTGCGATCGCCACGTCGCGGGCGTCTTCCAGATCGGCGGTCGACTGTCCGATCGCCTGCACATCGCCGATCTGGTCGTTAAGTTCATTGATCGACGTGAGGTGCTGATTGATGACCGTAATGGTATCGGATATCGCGGCGTCAGCATCTTGACGCATTCTCTGAATTTCAGTGGTCAGTGTCGTCATGCGCTCGGCGAGCGACTGCGCGTGGGCGATGACTGCGAATTTGCCGGCGGCGAGTTCCGGGGATGACGTGAGCGATTCGAGAGAAGCAGAAAGCTTCCCGATTATGTGGCTGAGATCGGAGTTGCTGCCGGGCGTGCCGAACAGGTCTTGCATCCGGTTGTAATAATCGTTCTGGACTTGCAGATTGCCGACACGCGCCAGTTGGTCGCGCAGCTGGCGCAATAGGTTTTGGTCGACAATGCGCTCAATTTCCGACAAGCGAACGCCGGCGCCCCGGCCGTCGAGGACCAGGTTAGACGACGCCGCAGTCTTCCTCGTGTAGCCCTCGGTCGATGCATTGGCCACGTTGCTCGAGACGATTTGCATTTGCGACTGGGTGACGCTGAGTGACGCCAATGCGGAACTGAGAGAAATTGTTAAAGACATTTAAAGGGTCCTAGGTCGGATAGACTCGAATGGATTGCCACTTGCCTCGCCGTTACAGCGTGTCGTTCAACGAGACCGGCTGATGTCGCTTTGTCTGGACACCGTTGCCATGGGCGACGCGGCCATTTGCCATATAGGGCGCGTGGGCATTGCCTTGATCGCGGATAGCGCCGGCGATCGTCTCGATGAGTTGGTGGTTTGCCTCGATTGCCGAGCGCAGCGCGATGGCGTTTCCTGTGGCCGCGCCTTGCAGCCGTGCGGCGGCGTGCTTGAGGCGGTCGCGGCGCGTATCGTCGAGCCCTGACAGCGCTGAGGGATTTTGCTGCAAGTCGGTGATGATCCGCCGGTAAACGGCAGCCAGCGATTCCTTATCGCTCTGCATTGCCTGAATATCGTTTGCGCGCCGGCCGCGCAGCAATTCGATTTCCTGCTCCATCAACAGCGACAACCGGTCGGTCATGCGGATCAAATCGGCAGCGTTATCGGCGCCTGACGAGCTTGATTTTTTAGCGATCATTGGTCTCGGTCTCCTGTAAACGAACGATTTCTCCCAGCACGCTTTCGGCAATGCCAACTCCGCCGGTGCCGGCCAGAGATTTGCCGTACTCGTCGATCATCAAGGACCGGAATACGGTTTCGCCTGGGCCACCGCCGAAGAGAGGGTCGGTCTCGACGCCGGCGAACATGTCGGAGAGCATCTGAGAGATAAAAAAGGCTTCGAATGATTCAGCCGCTTTTTGCGCCGCGCCGGGGGCGGTCTTGCCCTCGAGCGGTGACGCGCGGTTTGTCAGCGACTGCGTCGCGCTTTCGAGTGCGGAGTTGGGCAGCGTGACGCTGGCGGAGGAGAGGGATCCGTTCATCAGATCACCTCGATTTCCGCCTGCAGAGCGCCGGCGGCTTTGATTGTTTGCAAGATCGAAATCATATCGCGGGGGCCGATGCCCAACGCGTTAAGCCCGTTGACGAGCTCTTGCAGGGTGACACCGCGGTCGAGCACCGTGAGGCGTTTGTCGTCGCCATTGTCGATTTCAATGTTAGTGCGATTGACCACCGTGGTTTCGCCCTGTTCGGCAAAGGCGTTGGGCTGGCTGACCTGCGGCGTCTCGGTAATGCGGATAGTCAGATTGCCCTGGGCGATGGCGACGGTGCTGATGCGCACCTGCTCTCCCATCACAATGACGCCTGAATGTTCGGCGACCACAACGCGGGCTTGTTGGTCTGGGATGACCGTCAATTGTTCGATGTCGGTCAGCATGGCGACGGCGTTGGCGGTGTATTTGTCGGGAACCGCAATGCGTACGGTTGCCGGGTTGGTTGCCGCGGCGGCAGGGGTGCCCAGAAATTTGTTGATAGATTGGGCGATGCGCCGCGATGTCGTGAAGTCGGGGTTGCGCAAATTTAAGTGGACCGTCTGCAGCTCATCCAGGTTGAAATTGATTTCACGTTCGATGATCGCGCCGTTGGGAATGCGCGCGGTCGTCGGAACGCCCTTGATGACGCTTTGGCCCTCGCCCTGGGCGCTAAAACCTTCGACGATAAGCTGGCCTTGAGACACCGAATAAATTTCGCCGTCGGCGCCGAGCATTGGCGTCACCAGTAAGGTGCCGCCTTGCAGGCTGTCGGAATCGCCTAACGAGCTGACGGTGACATCGATGCGCGAGCCTTGGCGCGAAAACGGTGGCAGCGTCGCCGTTACCATAACGGCTGCGACATTGGCGGTTTTCAAGGCGTTGATTTCGTC
>JBLHHE010000028.1:0-10718 GCA_047616465.1 Alphaproteobacteria bacterium | reverse complement strand
ATTCGAAGGAGAGAGCGGGGGCAATCTTTTCAAGGAAGAGCCGGACGCACCGCCTTCTACCGTACCCAGCCGCAGTGATCCGACCAGAGACGCGCGCACTCAGAACATCTCCCCCCGGGGTTAACCCTCGCCCGGAGCATTCCAGGCGATTGCCGCCACAGGTGGTTATCGGTACAATCGTGGCCAATAACGCGCGCTCGCCGTGCGTCTGAGGCGCGTTTAGAGCAACTTAAACACACCAGCATTGATGACCAGCCAGCCTTCGAAACCACCCCTTCTTTTCTATCGGACCGGCCCCATGCCGTGCCCCTATCTATCCGGCTATGTCGAACGCAATTTGTTTACCGAGCTACGTGGGGGGCAGGCGCAAGAACATCATGAGACCCTAACCCGGGCCGGTTTCCGGAGATCTCACCACATTGTATACCGGCCGGCTTGTCCGGGCTGCACAGGCTGTGTGCCGGTACGTATCGTAGCTGACGATTTCCGTCCGAACCGCTCGGAACGCCGGATATTGAAGCGGAACGCCGATTTGTCGGCAGCCTTGTTAGACCCGATCGCGACCGACGAGCATTACGCCATATTTGCCGCATACCAGCACGACCGCCACAGCGATGGCGAAATGGCCGCGATGACATTTTCCGATTTCCGCGCAATGGTAGAAGATACTGCTGTCGATACACAATTAGTTGAATTTCGAAATTCTGACGGCACCTTGATTGCCGGCTGCCTGATCGATCGGATCAGCGATGCCTTTTCAGCCGTCTATAGCTATTACGACCCCCAAGAACGCAACCGCGGCTTAGGAAATTTCATGATCCTATGGTTGGTCGAAACGGCGGCCAGCATAGGTCTGTCGTATGTCTATCTAGGCTACTGGATCGAAGATTGCGACAAGATGGCTTACAAAACCCGCTACCGGCCGATCGAACTTTTAGGCGATGCCGGCTGGGAAACCCTGTAGCCAGCCCAGCCTCTGCCGCGTCAACGGCTTTGCGTGGTCATACTAACGTCTAGGATCGGTGCCGTTGCCCAAGCTCGGGGCCTGTCTTAAGGTGTTTGCAACTCGGCTGGATATGGCACGGTAGTGGCCGGTCGATACTTAATTTTGCGGTGCGTTTCGTTTCCGTTGTCGAGGCGAGTATCCAGGAATTAACAAACGACGAGAAGTCAGGGAGAAAATCATGAAACGACGTAAATTTATCAAAACAGCTGGTCTTGCCGGCGCCGGCGGCGCTCTTGCCGCAACAAGTTTTGCCGCTCCGGCCATCGCCCAGGACCGCGTCGAAATAGCCATGGTCACCACTTGGCCGCGCGACTTCCCGGGGCTGGGCACAGGCGCACAGCGCCTAGCCAAACGCATGTCCGACATGACCGATGGGCGCATTCAGGTACAGTATTTCGCCGCCGGCGAGCGCGTCGGTGCGTTCGATTCGTTCGACGAAGTCGCTTCGGGCAACGCCCAAGCCTACCACGCCGCCGATTATTATTGGAAAGGCAAACATCCCGGCTGGGGCTATTTTACCTCTGTCCCCTTCGGGTTGACGTACACCGAGATGAACGCCTGGATCCGGTTTGGCGGCGGTCAGGAACTTTGGGACGAACTGGCAAGTGGGTTTGATGTAAAGGCCGTGATGGCGGGTAACACAGGCAGCCAAATGGGCGGTTGGTTCCGCAAGGAAATCAACAGCGCCGACGACCTCAAGGGCCTTAAGATGCGCATGCCCGGTCTCGGCGGCGATGTTTTGGCGAAGCTGGGCGCCTCGCCGGTTTCCTTGCCGGGCGGCCAGATTTACGAAAACCTGGTTTCCGGGGCCATCGACGCCACAGAGTGGGTCGGCCCGTGGAACGACGGCTTTTTAAAATTCTATGAAGCCGCCAAGTTCTACTATTTCCCAGGCATGCACGAACCGGGTTCGATGTTGTCGATGGGCATGAACGCGTCGTTCTGGAGCAAGTTATCGAAGAGCGACCAGATCATTATCGAGGCCGCCGGCGCCATGGAAAACGACGTCATGATGTCCGAGTACAACGCCAAGAACGGCTCCTCACTCAAGACCCTGATCAAGGATCAAGGCGTTCAGCTGCGTGAGTTCAGCGACGAAATCTACGATAGCTTCGGCACCGCCGCTAACGAGGTCTTCGAAGAGGTCCGCGCGCACAGTCCTCTCGCCAACAAAATCCACGAGAGCTTCCTGAAATCACGCGAAGAAATTGGTGCCTGGATGAACATCTCCGACGCTCCCTATCTGCGCCAACGCAACCGCGTTCTCGGCCTGTAGAGGGCTGGATTCATAGTGAAAGCGGCGCCTGCGGGCTCCGCTTTCCATTGCCCCATAAAGAAACCGTGATTTGCCGAATACTCGTTCTGCCGCTGTGCTCAGGGCTCTTGAGAAAGTTATCTCGATGAACGTATTTTGGGCCCTGAGAAAATGACCGCGACGACGCTCGATACCCGATCTTGGGAGATCGGCAACGCGGACTTGCTGTTCCGGATCGTCGCCTTGACCATCGTGACGATGGCGCTAGCCTTTCTCTTCAATAACTACCTCATTTTTTGGCGGGACTGGCCCGGGATCGTCAACTTTTTTTCGCATCAGGGCTGGTTCGGTTTTGAGCCGTTGCAAAAGCCCCTTACCGGCGAAGCGGTCACCCTAGGCTGGCTTCAAATGGCCAGCTATTGGGCGATTTTCTTCATTGTTATTGGGTTTGTCCTGGCGACACGCGACCGCTCGCTGCGGTCCGACTCGGAACGATTCTCAGCCCTCGCATCATATATAATCCGTGTCGCGTTCTGGTCGGTCTTGCTCATAGGGCTCGCCGACAGCGTCATCTCCTTTCTGCGCGTCGAAGATTTTCTAGGAGCCGTAGTCGGTGACGATCTAGCCAAGCAACTCGCCCAATCACGGTTCCGCGGCACCTTCGTTCACTACCCACTAATCCTGGTATCCCTCGTGATCGCGTATTTTGTGCGGGCGCTGGGGTTTACTTGGCTTGCTCTGCTCGTGGTGTTAGCCGAATTTCAGATTGTCATCGTCCGTTTCATATTCTCCTACGAACAAGCTTTCCTCGGCGACCTGGTTCGGTTCTGGTATGCGGCGCTGTTCCTATTCGCCAGCGCCTATACGCTGATCGAAGAAGGGCATGTGCGGGTCGATGTGCTCTACACCGGGTTCGACAAACGCGGCAAAGCCTGGATCAATGCGGTTGGCTCGATGTTGCTCGGCATTCCCCTGTGCTGGACTATTCTTGCCCTGGGAATGTGGGGCAAAGCCACCGTCATCAACAGCCCGCTACTTGCCTTCGAGACAACCCAAAGCGGGTTTGGACTGTACGTAAAGTATCTCATGGCGGGGTTCCTCGCCATTTATGCCTTGTCGATGATGGTGCAATTCACCGGCTATTTTCTCTCTAATGTCGCCGACTTGCGCGGTGAACCAGGTGGGCGCGAGCCGGCCGGCGCTTCACCGCATTAATTTGTCGATAGCGGGTCAACACACAAGATGGAACTGTTCTTTCTAGCGCTACTTGTCTTGACCATGGCCGGTGCGCTGGCTGTCGGCTTTCCCGTCGCCTTTGCCCTGCCGGGCTCGGCGATTTTAACAATCGGGATCGCGTCCATAGCCGGCGTTGTGTTCGCCGGAGATGTCAGCGCCTACTTCGCCCAAGATGGACCGGTTCAGTGGCTCACCGCCGGCGTTACTAATTTTCGCGGGGTCTATTGGGAAGTCGAACGCGATACGCTTATCGCCGTGCCCCTGTTCGTGTTCATGGGCATCATGCTGCAGCGCTCGAAGATCGCCGAAGATCTTCTGGTCACCATGGCTCAGCTTTTCGGCCCGGTACCCGGCGGCCTCGGCATCTCGGTTGTGCTGGTCGGCGCCCTGCTCGCCGCCACCACGGGCATCCTGGGCGCCACCGTCGTCGCCATGGGGCTAATCTCGTTGCCGGCGATGTTGCGCAATAATTATTCCAAATCGTTGGCTGCGGGAACGATTGCCGCGGCAGGTACCCTCGGCCAAATCATCCCCCCTTCGATCGTGCTGATCATCCTTGCCGACCAGCTCTCCAATGCGACGGATCAGGCCGGCACGTTGCGGCAACTCGAATATAAGAATGCAACCGGCCAAGCCGTCTTACCGACTGAGTTCGGCATAACATCAACAAGCGCGGGCGATATGTTTTTGGGCGCCCTGCTGCCCGGCCTGGTCCTGGTGGCGCTTTACGTAGGCTACATTCTCATCACGGCGCTGATACGTCCGAAAATGGCGCCGCCCGTACCGTCGCAAGGCAAGTTCGACCTGCAGTTCGCGTTTCGGGTCGTGCTCGCCCTGGTCCCGCCCCTCACATTGATTCTCGCGGTTCTGGGATCGATCCTTCTCGGCGTCGCAACGGTCAATCAGGCGGGCGCCATCGGTGCCATTGGCGCCATGATCATGGCCGGTTATCGGCTCATGGAGGGCAAACGCGGGGCGTTTACGCCTGCGATCATTGCCCTTATATCGATCGCCGCCATTTTCATTTTACTAGGTCAATTCGACCTCAACGTCAAAAGCATCGACACAAGCACCGATAAAATTGGCGTTATCCTGGCAGTCATCGCGGTCTTCGGCCTGCTATTCGCCATTGCCTGGAGCGGCTGGCGAGCTGTGAAAATCGATGACACCCTCAAGGGCGTCATGGTGGAAACCGCTAAGACCACATCTATGGTCTTTATCATCCTGCTCGGCGCGGCCATGCTCACGGCAGCGTTCCGCAGTTTCGGCGGCGAGATACTGGTGAAGGATTTTCTGACCAGTCTGCCAGGCGGGTTCTGGGCTCAGTTCATCGTCGTGATGGGCGTGATCTTCTTTCTGGGTTTCTTTCTCGACTTCATCGAAATTGCCGTGGTGGTCGTCCCCATCGTCGCCCCCATCCTGTTATCCGATCCCGCCGCCAACGTGACCGCCGTGTGGTTGGGCGTGATGATCGGCGTCAATATGCAGACGTCGTTTTTGACCCCACCCTTCGGCTTTGCCCTGTTCTATCTGCGTGGGGTCGCGCCGATAGAAGTCAAAACTACGGATATTTATCGCGGCGTTATCGCGTTCATTCTGTTGCAGCTGGTCGGCCTGGGTATTGCCGGCACCTTCCCCAGCCTGGTGAACTTCCTGCCCAACCAGTCCTTCCTGACCGCCGATACAGCGCCACCGTCAAGTAATCCGCGGCTTCAGCAATGTCTCGAAGAGCATATCTTCGTCGTCTACGGGAAAAATGGCGACACCCTACAGACCCGGATACAGGGTGCGATGAAGCTCGACATCAGCTATTTGCCGGAAATACGCCGCAACGAGGTGGCGAAAAGCTTCGATATGGCAATAAGCACGTTCGAATTGGTTGCCAATGTGCGCACCGCCGCAGCTGATGTGGAGCAAGCGACTGAGAGTTATCGGCCGTTACATATCGGTGTACGGCAACAGCAGAAGAGGCTCAGAGCCATCACTGCCGAGATCGACGAGGCTACCCGCGGCCTCCGCCGGTTGGACCGCAGCAACCTGGGGACACTCGCTAATACCGATAAAGTTGGCGAAGATGTCGAAGCGCTGATCGCCGAGAGCACACAGATCAAGGCCAATATACCCGACATCTGGGAAAATGAACGTAAGCGCTTTGTCGGCTTGCTGAATGCTGAGAAAAAGGCCCGCAGAGACTACCGGCGTAATGTCGATAGGGCCTACGAGCCAATACAAAAGACACTGATTTTATCCCAGTCGGGGGGAGCGCTGGCAACGATCTCTGGCGAGATTGAGGCGCTGGCGGAGATCGCACAGAACGGTTCGGTCGATGTGGTGAAGGCAGCGCTGAAATCGGCTCGAAGCGCGCTGAGCAAAGCTGCGCCTGATACCAGCGCGATCACCTCTCTGCTCACCAAAGCAGACCGGGCGCTGAAGCCCAACGGCAAGGGCCGCGAAAAAACCATCAAGTTCGTTGCCGATGCCATCGAGCTGTACGCAGTCGAAGTCACGTGGCGTAAACGCGCGGCCAGCGAGTTGTTCGCCGATTTATCCAGCTATGACGATGCGATTAAAAATTCGATCGGTATTCGGCAGCAGGATCGTCTACCGAAACGTATCGCTAGAAGCGTTGCCGCTTGCCGGGCCCAACACCGCGACATCTCGCTGAACTTTTAGAGCACACGCTCACAACGAATAAGGGCCACCCGAAAGAGGCGGCCCTTTTCATTCAGAGTGAAGACTGCTGGCTTAACGTGTCTTCGAAATCAATCGCCATGCGACGGGAAACAGCGCCGCCGCAAGTGCGAGCTTTAGCGCATCCCCCAACACAAATGGCGTCAGACCACCCGCGATTGCCGCGCCAACAGCCGTCGTCGCGCCGGTATTGGTGATAAATTCGGTGCCCGGTCCGGCGTAGAACATGCCCAGCCAAATGAGCCCGGGAATATAGAGAATGACATTGCCGACCAGCATTGCCGCTGCGGTCAACCAAACATTCCGGCCCCAACCGCGTTGCGCCAAATAACCGATTGCCGCCGCCGCCGGCACGTAGCCAAAGATATAGCCGCCGGAGGGGCCCGCCAAAACACCTGGGCCGGCTGAGAAATTGGCAAAAACCGGCAAGCCCACGAGCCCTTCGGCTATATACAGCAGCATGGCCACTGCCCCCAGCCGCCCGCCAAGCGCCATACCCACCACAAGAACGCCAAAGGTTTGCCCGGTAATCGGCACCGGCCACAGCGGCACTTGAACCTGGGCGCTCACAGCGACGAATAAACTACCGAGAACGGCCAGGATAACAGCACGCACCACACGTGTTGTGCTTGGCGAAGCGGTATCGGGCCATACAGCGCCGACGAGGGTTGATTGGATTTGTGCGCCTGTTGTCATTCTATTCCCCATTCTGATGGTTGTTTGTTCGCCAATCCACGGCACGTTGTCAACGTTTCCAGTCTACAGCGAAATTCATGCGGATCGCGGTACGGGCGTATCACGAGAAGCTATTTGAGCGCGGGAAACCCGCCGGGGGTAACCGGCCCGCCTGCGCGCGTTTGCCCAGCCAGTCGGCAAGGTCTTTTTTATCGAACGTGCGATGGCGATCTCCGGTACGCACCGTAAGGCCGTCGGCCAGTGTAAATGTCAGTCCATCGCGCAAGCCGTCATTGGCATAACTCTGCAGCTTAACGCCCCGGCCCCGCGACATCTCGGGAAGTTCGGACAGGGGAAAGATCAGTAATTTACGATTATCGCCGATGACGGCGACATGGTCGCCTTCGGCAATCGCGCAGAGCTGGGCTTCCACATCGCCGCTCACGTTTAACACCTGCTTGCCGCTGCGCGTTTGCGCGGCAACATCGCTCTCCAGCACGAGAAAGCCCCGCCCATCGCTAGAGGCGACAAATAGTTTGCGGTCCGGCTGATGGACCATCAACGCGACGATATCGGTGTCGTTGCCCAGGTCGACCATCAGGCTAAGCGGCTCGCCATGGCCGCGCCCGCCGGGCAGTTTATCGACACCGATAGTGTAGAAGCGCCCATTGGTGGCGAACACCAGAAGCTTATCGGTGGTCTCCGCGGCGACGAAAAATCGGCCGCTATCGCCCTCTTTATATTTCACGGTCGCCACATCGACATTGTGGCCTTTGATGCTGCGCACCCAGCCCTTCTGCGAGCACACGATGGTGACCTGTTCACGTTCGATGATCGCGTCGACCGGCACGATGATCGGCTCCGGCGCGTCGCTCAGCTTGGTGCGCCGCCGGCCGATCTCCGTTTTAGGACCAAACTTCTTCTTAATGTCGGCGATTTCTGTGGCGAGTACTTCGAGACGCTTCTGACGGTCGCGTAATAACGCTTTCAGCGACTTTTGCTCGCCCTCAAGCCCGGTAATTTCCTCTTGGATGGCAATCTCTTCCAACCGCCTCAAGGCGCGCAGGCGCATATTCAAAATAGCGTCTACTTGGCCGTCGGTTAGCTTCCATTTTTTCTTCATGACCGCCTTGGCGTCGTCTTCCTCGCGAATGATGCGAATAACCTCGTCGAGGTTGAGGTAGACGATCATGTAGCCCTGGAGGACTTCGAGGCGGTTGGCGATCTTCTCGAGACGGAACTTGCTGCGCCGGACCAGTACATCATGACGATGGTCGAGGAACGCCTGCAACACTTCGCGCAGGGACATCACGCGAGGTGTCTGGTCGGCGTCTAGGACGTTCATATTCAAGCCAAAACGCGATTCCAACTCGGTCTGACGGAACAGGCTCTCCATCAAGACCTCGGGTTCCACATTGCGGCTTTTTGGTTCGAGAACCAGACGAATATCTTCCGCCGATTCGTCGCGCACATCGGCCAGCATGACCAGTTTACGGGCCTGGAGCAGGTCGGCGATACGCTCGATCAGCCGAGATTTTTGCACCTGGTAGGGAATTTCGGTGACGATGATCTGGTACTGACCCCGCCCCATATCTTCGACTTCCCATTTAGCGCGAACGCGAAAGCTGCCCCGGCCGGTCTTATAGGCCTCGACTATGTTCTCTCGGTCCTCGACCAACTCGCCGCCGGTGGGGAAATCCGGCCCCGGCATAAAGCTCACGAGTTTATCGATCGTCGCATTCGGGGTTTTCAAGAGATGCAGCGCCGCGTCGCAGATTTCGCCGACATTGTGGGGCGGGACGCTGGACGCCATGCCGACGGCGATGCCAGTGGCGCCATTGGCCAGCAGGTTGGGGAAATTCGCCGGCAGGACGATCGGTTCCGATCCCTCCCCGTCATAGGTGTCGCGAAAATCGACGGCATCCTCGTCGATGCCTTCGAGCAGCGCCACCGCAACTTCGGTCATCCGCGCTTCGGTGTAGCGCATGGCGGCGGCGTTATCGCCGTCGATATTGCCGAAATTACCTTGGCCGTCGATCAGCGGATAGCGAACCGCGAACTCCTGCGCCAGGCGCACCAGCGCATCGTAGATCGCCTGATCGCCATGGGGGTGGAATTTGCCCATCACGTCGCCGACGACGCGGGCGCACTTCTTGAACCCCTGCTCTGGGTCCAAGCGTAACTGACGCATCGCAAACAACAACCGGCGATGAACCGGCTTGAGCCCATCGCGCACATCGGGCAACGACCGCGCCATGATCGTCGAGACGGCGTAACTCAGATAGCGTTCGCTCAGCGCGTCCTTGAACGGTTCTTCACGAATGATTCCGGCGGAGGCGGAATTTGCCATTACAATCCTCTATAGCCGCAGCATAGTGTGGCTAGAGGTTGTTCTAGATCAACGCATAGCGCTTTGCCCATAACTATTCCGATGGGGACAAATCGTTCAGCAAGTCGGCAAGGCGGTCGCGGGCGCCCGGTAAGGGCCGGTTCAGGGGATCGAACACGTGGCGGGCGAGAAAATAACCGGTCAATCGCACCCCATCGAGAAAATCCGTGGGCGTAACGCTGATTTCCGCACCTTGGCTTGGCGTCAAAAAAGCCGGCAAGGCCAGTAATTTATCCTGATAGGGCACCCCCGCCTCCCGCGATACGGCGCGTCCAGTGCGGGGGCTGACAAAGACCAGATCGTCGGTCTGGCCGGTCGCCGCACAGGCCGACAAATCCAAGCCAAAACCAAGTTCGCCCAGCAGTCCCAACTCCCAGCGTATATAGATCGCCGGCCAGACGTCGTCGCCGGTGTCGGCCAAGCTGTCGAGCAGCGCTTGCGTGGCATGAAACATCGCCGGATGGGGTTCGCGTTCCGGCAAGGCAACCTCAGCGACCGCACAGGCCGCCGCCAGTGCCGATAATCGTTTGGGGTCGTCCATCAATGTGGCCGCGTAGGATCGCTCGACCTCCAGGGTGACGCGCCCCAGATGTTCGGCCAGACGGCCCCGCCAGGCGGCCTGCACCCGATTGCCGGGCTCGACCAGCGACCGCTTCGACGCCGAACCGCCGCCATGGACCAATCCGGCATGACGGCCATGTTCACGGGTCAGCAGTTGCACCACGGCCGCGCCCTCACCGTGGCGGCGGGCGGCAAGCACGAATGCCTCGTCAGTCCAATCCATAATATGTATTCGTCCGAGTGCGGGCCGCGGTCAAGCGTCGAAGCGCAGACCCCATTCCCGGTAGCGGCCCGGATCGTTGACCCAGTTTTCGCGGACTTTGACGTGAATAAACAAATGCACGGGCCGGTCGAGCATTTCAGCCAGTTCGTGCTGCGCCTCGCTGCGGATCCTTTTAATGGTCTGGCCGCCCTTGCCCAGCACAATCCCTTTTTGGGTTTCCCGCTCGATATAGATCACCTGGCCAACTCGCACGCTACCGTCCTTGAAGTCCTGCCAGTCCTCGGTATCGACGGCGAGAGCGTAAGGCAGCTCCTGGTGGAGGTACAAATAGGCTTTCTCTCGGGTCACCTCGGCCGCCAACAGCCGTTGCGGCAAATCCGACAATTGGTCTTCGGGGAACAACCAGGGGCCGGGCTGCATTTTAGAGGCCAGATAGGCTTGCAGATCATCGACCCCGTCGCCGTTGAGGGCCGACACCATGAAGACCTCGTCGAAAATTCCCTGCGTGTTTAAATCTTCGGCCAAAGACAGCAATGTCTCGCGTTTTACGGTGTCGATTTTGTTTAAGACCAATACCGCCGGGCTGTTTTTCGCTTTAAGGCCGTTGACTATATGGACCACTTCTTCGCTTGCGCCGCGGCGGGCATCGACGACCAGGACCACAATATCGGCATCCGCCGCC
>JBLHHE010000027.1:0-10892 GCA_047616465.1 Alphaproteobacteria bacterium | reverse complement strand
GAAGAGTTCGGCGTCGAACTTGCCAGGGTCTATCGCTCCTGGCGGGCGCTCGTCGATACCCAGCTGCGGCCGCTCGATATGACGCAGGCGCGATGGATTACATTGCTGCATATTGCGCGCGGCGGCGCCGATATGCTGCAGAAGGATCTGGCGGAGCGCATGGGGATCGAGGGGCCGACCCTGGTCAGATTGCTCGATGCGCTTGAGGCGGCAGGCTGGGTGACCCGCCTGGAAGCGGAAGGCGATCGCCGTGGCAAAACGCTGGCGTTGACGGACACGGCGCTGCCGATCGTCGACGAGATCGAACGCGTGGTTGGCGATTCGCGGGAGCACTTGCTGGGCGACGTCAGCGACGAGGATATTGCTTCGTGCATTCGGGTGTTCCGGCACATCCGTGAAAAAATATCGGCGTACGATGACTCGCAAGAGATCGCCGAGCGCAAAGCGGCAGGAGCGGACTGATGGCACCCGACGATGCCGCCGGCCGGCCAAGTCTCGAGATGACGGCCGGGGCCAACCTTGCCTCGCCTTCGCGCGCGCAGGGGCGGCGACGCTACGCCAAGTTCATTGCCTTTATAGTTGTGATCGCCGCTCTGGCCGCTGGGGTTGGCAACTGGGTAATCGGGCAGATCAATTACGTCCATATCGTCGATGCGCGCATCGATGGAGACGTGAAAACGATCAGCACGCGGCTCTCCGGTTTCGTAACCGAGTTGAACGTGTCTGAAGGCGACAGGGTAAAACGCGGCGATGTCCTGGTCCGTATCGACGATCGAGAAGGGCGGCTGCAATTGCTCGAGCTCGATTACGCGGTCGAAGGTACGGAAGCACAGCTTGGTCAAACCAGGGCGCGGATCGAGATGCTCGACCGCACCACGGCTTCGGGGATCGCTGCCCGCCGTTCCGATCTAGTGGCCGCGCGGGCAGAAGTGTCCGTACGCCAGTCAAAACTCAAACTGGCGCAAGACGAATTCACCCGTGCCGATTCGCTGAAAGCGCGCGGTGTCGTTTCAACCCAGCGGTGGCAATCGCTTCAAACCGGGGTCGAGACTGTGCGCCAGGAACTCGCTAAGGCACGCGCGCAAGTCGAGGCGGCGGCAGCTGCGCTGGTTTCGGCCCAAGTCGCCCGCAGCGAGATGGAAGTTCTCCGGCACGATCTTACGCGGCTCGGCGCGCAACGCGAGCTCACCATCGCGCAACGGCAGCGAAAACAGATCGATATTGATGACATGAGGGTCCTGAGTCCGGTCGATGCCATCATCGACAAGACTTTCGTGTCGTCGGGCGAAATGGCACAGGCGGGTCAGCGGCTGCTGCTGCTGCACGACCCCGACCGGGTGTGGATCGAAGCCAATGTCAGGGAAACCAAGGTGCGTAACCTGCGGCTCGGCCAGGCTGTAGCGATCCGTGTCGACGCTTATCCCAACCATAAATTCGTCGGAACGCTGGAGCGGATCGGGGACGTCACCACCAGCCAGTTCGCGCTGCTGCCGGCGCCTAATCCGAGCGGCAACTTCACCAAGGTGACCCAACGCGTGCCGATTCGAATCGCCGTCGACCAGACGGAGGGACTGTTGCGTCCGGGCATGATGGTTGAGCTGGATATCGATATCGATGTCGGCGTTCGCTGATACGCAACCCCTACGGGCCGCCGCGTCTCATCGCTGGCTCGTCACATTGACCTCGCTGATCTCCTCTATCGCGGTCACTTTAACGGCGACAATCGTCAACGTTGCCATCCCAGACATTATGGGCACCTTCGGCATCGGTCAGATCACGGCGCAGTGGATGTCGACCGCCTTTCTCGCCTCGATGACCGCGACCATGTTGATGACCGACTGGCTCGACAAGGCGCTTGGCCTTCGCGCGACGTTTGTCGTCGCGCTCTCGGTGTTCGTTGCCGGTTCGATCATCGGCGCCTTCGCCCCGAACGAGAATTTTCTGATTCTCGCCCGGGTCATGCAGGGCGCGGCGGCGGGTATCGTCCAACCGCTATCCATGGTGGCGATGTTCCGTGTCTTCCCGCCCGAACAACGGGGAAAGGCGATGGGTATCTTTGGCCTTGGTGTCGTGCTGGCGCCCGCTATGGGTCCGTTCGTGGGGGGTGTCCTGATAGACAGCTTTAATTGGCGTTATGTCTTCTATTTAGCCATTCCCTTCGCGCTGGTCGGGATGACGTTGGCGCAGTTCGTCTATCCGGCGCGCGAGTCTCAAACCACGCGGCCCCGCTTCGACTGGACGGGCTTCACGTTGATGTTGCTGGCGCTGGCGAGCTTGCTGACGGGATTTACCAATGGCCAGCGAGACGGCTGGGGGTCGGTGCCGGTCGTGGCCCTGTTTATGGTGTCTTTCACGGCCGCGGCGGTTTTTGTTTTCTGGGAACTTCGGGCTAGGGAGCCGCTGCTCGACCTGCGCTTATTCGCTAATCCCCGATTTACGTCGGCGGCAATCGTCAGCTTCATCTTCGGCGCTGGTATATTTGCAACGACCTATATGGTCCCGCTTTTTGTTCAGACGGTCCAGGGAATGACACCGACGCAGGCCGGCCTGATGCTGATGCCCGGCGGGCTTCTGCTCGGCGCCGCATTCCCCCTGGCCGGGCGTTTGAGCGACACTGTGCCGGTCGACCTGCTGATCGCCTTTGGCCTCATCCTCATCGCCATATCGGCGCTGCTGACGGCCAATGTCGATCTCGACACCGGATTCTGGATGCTCTCCATATGGGTCATGATCGGGCGTGTCGGCAATGCTTTCATTTTCCCCGCCCTCAGTGTCGGCGCCCTGCGGGCTGTACCACCTGTCATGGTGGCGCAGGCATCGGGCACGGTTAATTTTATGCGCCAGCTCGGCGGCGCCTTCGGCGTTAACCTGCTCGCGGTATATCTCGAGCGGCGAACGCAGTTTTTCAGCAATGCGATGATCGATAGCCAGACCGCATCCAATAGCGAGACCATGGAACTTCTCGCGCGCGTCAAAGGATTACTGGCCCATGCCGGCTTGCCGGATTTCCAACAGTTACCCGCCGCCCTTCAGTATCTCGAACGGGTTATCTACACCCAGGCCAACTTGTTCGGCTTTCGCGATTCGTTCCTTGTGATCGCCGGAATTACGGCGCTGGCGATTCTACCGGCGATCGGGATACAGCGACTGCGCGGATCTTCCAGGCCAATGTAGCGCGCCCCCGTGAGTTCCTTTGCGTAACGTGCAATAACGAAAGAAATCCAAATCCGATCCACTGACCATGGACGATAGAACATTGAGGCAGGACACGATGGACAAGAAAATTGCGGTGTTGGCGACCGGCACAAACGGCAGCGTTATCTCGGCCGATCTGATCAGGGCGGGACTGGATGTCACGATGATCGACATGTGGGGTGCGCACATAGAAGCGATGCGCGCGAACGGTCTGACGATCACGACCGACGGCGACGAGGTCAACGTGGCGGTAAAGGCCTATCATTTGAGCGACGTTTGCACCTTGCAGGAAAAATTCGATATCGTACTTCTCACGTCGAAGGCCTACGATTCGCGTTGGCTGACCGAGTTCATCAAACCTTATCTTGCAGATGACGGCCTGATCGTCGCGGTACAAAATTGCATGACCGCGGAAATGATCGCCGAAATCGTCGGTGTCGAGCGCACCGTCGGCTGCGTCATCGAACTTGCGACGCAAATGTTCGACCCCGGGCAGGTGCTTCGCACGACCCCGAAAGAGAGAACTTGGTTCGGCATTGGCGCTTTCGATCCGGCCCACGGGGACCGCCTCGAAGAAGTTGCTGAAATACTCCGCAATGCCGGAGAGGTAGAGATCATCGACGACATTCTTTCGGCCAAATGGATGAAACTGATCTCCAACGCGATGATCATGGGTACGATGGCGATCCTCGGCGGTACGCCCGAACAAGTCTTTAAGCAGAATGGCAAGGAGTACGCGCAGCGCGCGCGCGAATGGTTTCTTCAGGCGGGCGAGGAGGCTTTGGCGGTCGGCCAATCGCTCGATTACAAGGCCGTGCCGATTTTTGGACTGAAGCCGGAAGACGTCACGAACACCAACAACCTCCTTGAAACCCTTCTCGATAAACTCGTAGACGACATCGGACCGAAGCCGATCAACACGACGTTGCAGGATTTCATGAAGGGCCGCTACAGCGAGACCGACATGATCAACGGCCTGGTTGCCGACGAGCTCAAGCAAAATGGCAGACCCTCGCCGGTCAACGACGTCACCGTCGAACTGACCCGCCAGATTCACGCTGGAGAACTGAAACCCGATCTGTCCAATCTCGATCTGGTTCGCCAGATGTTGGCAAACGGGGGCTGATCGGCGGGCAACGAATTTCGTTACCGGCACAGTGCCAGGGGGGAACCGCCAAAACCGCCAACGGAGAAAACCGACCGGTTGAGGCCGCAGGCGCTAAGCGCACATTGGCAAAACTGCGGATGAGGTCTATTCAGCTGCCGCTTTTTTAGCGATCGCTTCGTTTACGCGCGGCATCACCTCGGTTGCCATTAGTTCCATGGAGCGCTTGGCCAGAGCCGGATCGACCCAGTCGGGGCCGTTGTAGACCAGGGTGCCGAAATCGCCGGTCTCTTCCCGGAACGCCAGCAGTTGATCGACGACGCTATTGACGCTGCCGGCGGTGACCATCGAATCGACCATGAAGTCGAGGGTAATTTCTTCGTCTGGTTGGTTTCGGTCGAGCTTGAACATGTCCAGTTTGCCGCCGCGGATTAGCTTGGCGCCCAGTTGCTTGAAATAGAACCGGTAGGGCGACTGTTCGCCGCTGCCGTATTCCTGCGCCACCTTGTCGTCATCGGCGACGAAAATGCTTTTCGCGACCCGCCAGTCCTTGCGGTCGGCTTTGCGGCCGACCTTCTTGCACCCCTCTTCGAACAGCGGCCAGTGGGTGGCGACCCATTTGGGCTGCAGGAAGTTGGCCGAGATAGCATACCAGCCGCGTTCGCCCAGCCCGACGATGCCCTTCGAATACGGCGCCACTACGGTGCCGATGATCTGCGGGTGGGGCTTCTGGTAGGGCTTACCCATAATGCCTTGGCCCAACTCGGGGACATGGGTTTTCTCGGTAGAGATATTCCAGTACTTGCCGGTGAGGTTGTAGGGCGGGTCCTGGGTCCAGATGGCGATGATGTGTTCCAGCGCTTCGACGAACATCTCGTTGCGATTGACGTCCAACGTGCCGAACACCTCGGCATCCGAGGGCAGATTGCCGGGGCTGACGCCGAACAGGAAGCGGCCCTCCAGCATGTGGTCGAGCATCGCCGCCTCGACCGCCGTTGCGGCGGGATGGTGATGGCCCAGATTGACCGTGCCGGTACCCAGTTTGATGTTCTTGGTCTCATAGGCGATCGAGGCCAAAAACATCATCGA
This sequence comes from Alphaproteobacteria bacterium, assembly GCA_047616465.1. GTDB lineage: Bacteria > Pseudomonadota > Alphaproteobacteria > UBA6615 > UBA6615 > JABDJY01. The sequence continues at coordinate 5,503 of JBLHHE010000027.1, read as the reverse complement.
GTTCGGCACCGGCTCGAAGGTGTCGGTCACATGTTCGCCCATATAGGCTTCCGTGAACCCAAGCTTGTCGGCCAACAGGAATGCCTCCCGGTCCTCGCGCAACGTATCAACGAAGGGGCGGGTTGCCGGATGCAGCGGCATCGCGAAATAGGCTAGGTCCATTAGTTTCTCCTTTTCTTATTCTTGGACGCCGCGACGCCATTCGGGCGGAGGGTAGCGCACCCATACCTTTATTAAGAGAGAAAATTTGGGCGTCATTGATCTCGAACAATGACGTGAGGGCCGCTACCAGCGGAGATCGTGGGAGGAATACGAAACGCGAATTGGAGAACGCCATGGTCAGTACACCGAAGCTTAAGCTCACGCATGTGGCGCTGTTTGCCCGTGATTTAGAGAAGATGGTGGATTTCTACACGAATGCTCTGGGGCTTACCGTAACCGATCAGGGCGAAGCCCTGTCGGCGCCAGTGCAGATGGTCTTCATGTCGAGCGACCCTGGCGAGCACCATCAGTTTGTGCTGATCGGAGGTCGACCGGATTACGCCACTTTCAATGTTGCGCAGCAGATCTCGTTTCTGGTCGATTCACTCGATGACCTCCGCACCACGCGCGACCGGGTCGAAGCCGCCGGGCTGGAGATCGCCAGGACCACCACTCATGGAAACGCGTGGTCGATGTATTTCAACGATCCCGATGATAACCAGATAGAAATCTATGCTCACACGCCGTGGCACGTGCCGCAGCCCCATGCCCATCCAATCGACCTGTCGCTGTCCAACGACGAAATCATGAAACAGACAGAGGCCCATTGCAGGGCAGACCCGGGGTTTATGCCGGTTGCAGAGCGCCAAAAAGAGATCGCGAAGACAATGGAGTCGGCGGTCTAAATTCATGGAAAAGAGTGTTTCTTACCTATCGGATAAGCGAGTGCCGCGTTACACGAGCTATCCGACGGCGCCACATTTTCACCAAGGTGTGGCGGCACCGGCCTATCGATGTTGGCTGCAGGCCCTACGCGATGGCGAGCCGCTGTCCCTATATCTCCATATCCCGTATTGCCGCGATTTATGCTGGTATTGCGTCTGCATACCAAAGCCACGCGACGCTATGCACCGGTGCGGAACTATGTAGACATCCTGAAGACGGAGATTTCGCACGTTGCCAGTACTCTACAAACCAAACCGATAGTCACTCACATCCATTGGGGCGGAGGGACGCCGACGATCTTAACTGCCGAAGACTTCGCGGTGGTGATGGACTTGTTGAGACGAAAATTTGTCTTCTCCGACGATGCTGTAACAGCCGTTGAAGTCGACCCGCGCGTCCGGGCGCCGGAAATGCTTGATGCCATGGCATCGCAAGGTGTTACCCGCGTCAGCGTGGGGGTGCAGGACTTCAATGCGCACGTGCAATTGGCGGTTAATCGCGTTCAGCCGTTCGAACAGGTCGCTGACGCAGTGGCCGCGTTGCGACAGGCGGGCATCAGCCAAATCAATTTCGACCTTATGTATGGCTTGCCGTCCCAAACCGTGGCTGACGTGAGACGGACACTGGAGCTTGCTGTCTCGCTCAGGCCCAATCGAGTGGCGGCGTTCGGTTACGCCCATGTTCCATGGATGAAGACGCATCAGAAAATGATCTACGAGGCCTCACTGCCGAATGCTGAGGAGCGTATGGAACAGGCAAGGGTCATTGCGGAATATATGTGCGTACGCGGCTATCGACGCATCGGTCTGGATCATTTTGCATGCGACGATGACCCCCTGGCCCTGTCACTGGACAAAGGTGGTCTGCGGCGCAATTTCCAGGGATATACAACAGATCAGGAAGAAAGCGTGTTGGGCTTCGGCGCTTCTGCCATCAGCACTTTGCGGGAAGGGTATGCGCAGAACCATTCAGACTATGGCCGCTATGCCCAGGCTATCGAGGTGGGCGGTCTGGCAACCGTGCGTGGCATCGAACTGGATGACGATGACCGGCGGCGGCGTGCGATCATTGAACGATTGATGTGCACGTTACAAGTCGATTTGGACAGGCGCGACGACGACATCGACACCAATACATTCAGCTTCGCCGACGAACTCGAGACACTACGAAGCCAGTTCGATGAGAGTTTGGTCGAGATCAACGGTCGCCGCATTACCGTCACCGAACTGGGTCGACCCTGGGTGCGCCTTGTCTGCGCCGTCTTCGACCGGTATTTGCCGCAAGATAATGCCCGCCACTCGGTCGCCATATAGAGCACGCGTCACGGCAACCGCCTTGATTGTTTCATTCACACCCGGGTCTTGAAAGTCTTCGACCATACGGTGGCAGACCGCGAACTTATCCTGATTCTCGGGCGAAGAATAAGCCCGCACCCCATTACGTGCCTATAGGACCCTGTTGTCGGAACCGAGCCCGAAGACAATTCGGCCGTATGTTGTACCTGCAACGTCCATGTTGAAGGCAATGTGCGCCCGCGCCGCGTGAATATCGCGAAATGCCCGAGCGATCGGATTGCGCTCGTAGATGCCGCCGCCGCCGCTCGACTGATAAAGTTTATTCACTGCATCGACGCAAAGGTTTACCGAGAACGCTCCATTGCGCCGAAATTTCGCCTTGGTCTCGAGATCGGGCGCCTTTCCAGTGGCCGCGATGGTCATCGACTCTGCGCAGTCCGAGCGCATCATCATTTCGGCCGCATCGATCGCCGCGGCGGCCTCGGCAACCTTTATCTGGATGTTCGGCAGTTCAGCGATTTTCTGGCCGGTGTATTGGGCAACACGGGCCCGCATACTGCCGACATAGTTTTCCAACACACCGCGGGCAATGCCGAGCGGCGTACCTGAGAGCACATAGGAAAACGGCGCGACCACCGGTACCTTGTAAAGCGGGGAAGGGTTGATAGCGGACCCGGGGGTTGGCCCGCCCTTCACGTCATCACCAGATACCGTCATGTGTTCGGGCACGAACAGGTCCTTGCAGGCGGCATCCTTGGACCCAGTACCCTGCAGGCCAGAAGTGAACCAGGTATCGATAACTTCATGGTCCGCCGTACGAACCAAGAATAAACGCGGTTCGGCCTCGCCATGGTCACCGTCGGGCTCGACCATGCCGGCGAGCATGTTCCAGGTGCAGGGGTCGATGCCGCTGCAGAACGGCCAGTGCCCGTTGAGAATATAGCCGCCGTCGACGCGCTTTGCCTTACCGGCGGGAAAGATTACCGACGCACAAATCAGATTGTCCGAGGTTTCGTTATTCTTGCCCCAAACCTCGTCCTGCGCCTCCTTCGGCCACATGGCGAGCATCCAGTGGTGGCAGGCTAGGTTCGTGGCATTCCAGCCGCTCGATCCGCATGCCCGGGAAAGTACCGTTCCCATGTCCACGAGCATTCCGTAGTCCATCTCAAAGCCCCCGACACGCGCGGGCTGCAGGATTCGAAAAATGCCATTGTCATGAAAGTCTTTTACGGTTTCCTTCGGCAAACGACGCTGTGCGTCACATGTCTCGGCGCGTTCGCGCAGCACCGGTAGTAATGCCGCCGATCGCTCCAAAATGTCATCACGTGTCGCACCGGCGGGAGCCGCCTCGATAACTTGATCCATTGTCATTTCTCCAGCTTCGTTTGGCAGGTTCGCGGTAGTTCGAATGGATTTCCGTGGGGGACTAGACCACTTGCATTAATGCAGAGGCCTCACGCGGCCTTCTGATCCTCGCCACAGTAGTTGAGTTCGACCGTGATCCCGTTGGGGTCTTCGACAAAGATCTGAAACAAGTCCATGTCGGGAACTTTCCGCTCGCGATAGGAACACCCCTTCGCCTTAAGGCGGGAGATCAGCTGCTCGGGCTCATTTGCGCGGAATGCAAAATGGTCGAACGCGCCCGATCCCTTGAGTGATCCCGCGTCTATAGGCCCGCCAAGATATTCCTGCAGTCCCGTCGGATCGTCAGGATCGACGCCAACGAGGTGGACGACGGGCTTGCGATCGACATAGAGCCAATTCCCCGGAAAGTCGAAGTCGGGCCGGTCGCCGTCGATCATCCCGAGAACATCGACGTAGAAATCACGAGTTTCATTCAGCTTGATGGTGCGGATCGAGCAATGATCAAGCGCGCTTAACGACATGTTTGGGTGCTCCGTAATCGGTGGATCTTAATTCTAGGTTTTGCACAAGGACGTCATTGGCCATCGATTCCATCTCGACGGACCAATCGCAGCGAATATCAGTTGCCTGGTAACGCTCGTCTTTGACTTAGGTCAAAGACCGGCGGGGGCGTTAGCCGCATTCTGATTCGAGCGCCAAACGATGCGCTAAGAATCCATAATAAAGGACGCAGTCATGGCATTGCCGAAAGTTATCCTCCAGCTCTACCCGATGTTTCCCTCAAAGGGCGAGGAAGGCCGGAAAGAGCGTCGCGCTCTGGGTACCGACCCCGAGATTTACAACAAGATCGTCCATGAATGGGACGAGGTGGTTACCGAAGCCGATGCCATGGGGGTTTGGGGTCTTGGGACCATCGAGCACCATCTCCACTCGGAAGGTTACGAAGTCGGCCCCAACCCGGGCGTGTTGAATGCCCGCTGGTCTACGCTGGTCAAGAACGCCCATATCGGCGCCCTCGGCTATGTCATGTCGACCCAGGACCCGATCCGCGTCGCCGAGGAAACGGCGATCATCGACCATATGTGCGACGGCCGTTATTTTGTCGGATTTGCGCGCGGCTACCAGTCCCGCTGGACCAATATCCTCGGTCAATTTACGGGAACCGAGGCAACCGTCTCGGACAAGAGCGCGGCCGACCATCAGAATCGCGAAATATTCGAAGAGCGTGTGATGCAGGTGATCGAGGCCTGGACCAAAGAATCGATCACCTTCGACGGCAAGTATTATCAGGCGCCCTATCCCAAGGAAACAGGGGTCGCCGAGTACCCGGCCTGGCGTATCGGCCGCGAGGCGGGGGCGGAAGGCGAGATTGACGAAAACGGCGCGGTGCGCCGGGTCTGCGTCGTGCCGAAGCCCTATCAGAAACCGCATCCACCGGTCATGGTCGCCGCATCGAAAAGCCCGGAGTCGATCCAGTTTTGTGCCCGCAACGGCTTCATCCCGACCTATTTCATGCACACGCTGACCTATGTCGAGATGGCCAAACTATACGTTGAAGAAGGCGCCAAGCATGGGATTAACTACGCGCTTGGTCAAAATCAAAACATCGTCCGGTGGCCCCATATAACCAAGTCGCACGATGAGTATTTGCAGCGGCTGCGCGACTACGATTTGGACATCTACAAGAACTTCTACGGACCGTTCTTCCCGCAGTTTCCGCAAAGCGCCGACGAATCCGCACATCTCGACGCGATGCAAGAGTCTGGCATCTTCATCGGCGGCACAATCGACGAATCGATTCGCCAATGGCGCGAGATTTACGATCAGGCGCCGGCCGAATACATCACCTTGATCTGGCATTGGGCCCAGTGCCCGAAAGAGGTGATGATGGAGGAGTTGCAGCTATTCATGGACAA
>JBLHHE010000026.1:0-11315 GCA_047616465.1 Alphaproteobacteria bacterium | reverse complement strand
CTTCAATCGGATGCCGTCGGCTGGTGTCAGATCCGGGTTCGACGCGATCATAATATCGATCGGATCGCCCGGCATCAGCCCGATCAGGACAAAGATGACGAACGACATCACCGCCAGAACAATCAGCGTTCCCAACAGGCGCCGCGCGAGGTAGGTCAACATCCCTCGATCTATAGCGTTGTTCGCGCGCGTCGGCGACTGCGATGTGGGGCTTCATACTTCCACAAGCGAGCCATGAGGGTTTTATCTGCGTCACCCACACCCCGGCCCTCCCCCATCAAGGGGGAGGGAGTAATGGCGGCGGACGATACTCGGTTAAAAGTCCTCCCCCTTGATGGGGGAGGATTTAGGTGGGGGTGAAAACCTCCGCCCTAGGGGAGAGGGAGTTAATTCGCCGTCCAGTTCTCGATCCATAGGGTGCTGGGATATTGATGACCGGTCGGGGTCACCCCGGACAGCCATTTCGGCATGATGAACGCGTTAGCGCGGAAATAGAGCGGCAGGACGGGCAGGTTTTCGGCGTATTCGGTCTGGATCGTACGCCACCATTTAGCCTGCTCGGCGGCGCCGCATTCGACCTCGATTTTGTCGATCGCTTCGTCCATGGTCGGTGAGGCGTAGCCGGCATAGTTCTGGCCCGACCAGCCGTTTTTCTCGGTCGGGATCATCGTTGAATGCATATTGCTGCGCGGCACGTTCTGCGGGCTCGAGAACCAGGCGAACATGGCCATGGCGTCGAACTTACGCTGTTGGGTGGTGCGTCCGAAGAACACCCGGGCCGGCTCGTTGCGGATACGTAGATCGACCCCGGCGTCGCGCAGATTGCTCTGGATGACCTGTTCGACCAGCTCGCGCACCCGATTGCCCGAGGTTGTCATGATCTCGAGGCGCAGGGGCTCGCTCGCCGAATTGTGGCGGATGCCGTCGCGTAGGTCGGTCCATCCGGCCTCGTCGAGCAGCCGGCCCGCCAGCGCCGTATCGAACGTGTATTTGCGCACATCGTCTATATGGACGCTGTCGAGGGGATGCATGAAGGTATCGGCGACCGGCTGCTTGCCCTCGAACAGGCGGGTGCTGATCGCCTCCCGGTCGATGGCGTGGAGCAGCGCCCGGCGCACCCGCACGTCAGCCAGCACCGGATTGTCGAGCATAAGATCGATATGCTCGTAGAACAGGCCCGGTTTGAACACCACATTGTAGTCGTCGCCGTGGCGCTTCTCGAATTCCAGCGCCTGGTCCAGAGATATGCCGTCCTCGCCGGCGATGTAGTCGATCTCGCCCGATAGCAGATTGGCCTCCAGCGCCGCCGTATTCTCGATGGTGCGCACGACGATGCGCTTGAAATGCGGCTTCTGGCCCCACCAAGTGGGGTTCGGCTTGAGGGTGACCGAAGCGCCGGGTTCGACCCGGGTAATCCGGTAGGGTCCAAAATACAGGCCCGGATTGGTGGGGTCGGTATCGTAGGCGTTGCGGCTGCGGTATTGGCTGGGGTCGGATGCCGCCGACGATTCCAGATGGGACGGCACGATCTCGAAATCGTTGATCGCCTCGGCATCGCAGGTGCGCTTGTTCCACTGGATGGTGAACCGCTTGTCGTCGTGAGCGACCACGTTCTCCATGCGACGGTAGAGCTCTTGGCTGTTGATGCCGGCCTCTTCGATGCGGCCAATCTGCCAGGTGAACAGAACGTCCTTGGTGGTTACCGGCACGCCGTCGCCCCACACCGCGTCATGGCGGATCGAGTAATCGACTTCCAGACCCAGTTTGCCGTCGCCGGATTGCCAGTCGCGGATGGAGCCGTCTGCTTTGTTTGGCAACTTCGTGCACAACAGGCAGATTAGCTTCCAGTCGGCGTCGTATACGGTGAACGGGCGCCGGGTCATGCCGTGGATCAGCGACAGGGCGACATGGCTTGCCAGATTGGGGTGAAAGCCGGTTGGGAACTGGCTGATACCGATCACCAGTTCGTCCTTGGCCGCCTTGGCGGCGGCCGGCATAAGCGTCACCATCAAGGCGGCGACGACGGCGTATTTGCCCCATCTCAACATTCAGGTTCTCCGTGAAAGCGGCGGGTATTTCTAACCCTTACATCAAACCTCGCGGTCGCGCTGGGCAATTGAAGTTTGCGTGACCGAAAATCCAACTTGCCTGGGTGAAATTAGGCTTATATACATAATTATTGAACCATATAAACATGTATAACAAATAAAAATTGTTATATGTAATTTGAGCCGGAGAGGCTCAGAACGCAAGGAATAAGTACATGAAATACCTAGGTAAATTTCGACGATCCGTCATGGCGGTTCTGGTCGTTGCAGCGTTTGGCTGGTTGGCTGCGACGCCGGCATCGGCGCAAACCAAGCTCGAAGTGGCCTATATTCCGATCATGCCGATGACCCAGTTGTTCATTTTGGACCAGGAAGGATGGGCCAAGGAGGCCGGACTAGACCTTAAACTAACTAAGTTTTCGTCCGGCCCGGCGATCGTCCAGGCCATCGCCTCGGGCAAGTTCGACGTTATATATTTCGGCATCGGCCCGGCCATGGTGGCGCGCGCCAACGGCATCCCGATCAAAGTGGTGGCAGCTAATGGCATCGAGCAGATCGCTATGATCGCCCAGGGAGATTTCCGTAAATATATCGACGAGGCGGCGAGCCCGGCGGAAGGCGTGCGTAAATTCACCGCCGATAAAGGCCGCAAGCCCAAAATCGCCTCGCTGCCCAAGGGCTCGGTGCCCGACACGGTGTTCCGTCACTGGCTGATCAAGATCGCCGGCCTGACTGAAAAGGACGTCGATATCGTCGGCATGGGCGCCGGCAAGGTGCAGCAGGCAATGTTGTCGCGCTCGGTCGATGGCGCGTCGATCCTCGAGCCGATCATCACCATCATCAAGGAGCGTCTGCCCGATGCGGGCATCATCGCGACGGGCGGCGATATGCTGCCGAAGCAGCCCGGCGCCATTGTTGCCGTGCGCGAGAAAGCGCTGGCGGACCATCCCGAGGCGATCAAGAAGCTGGTCGCGCTGCACAAGCGGGCGACCGACCTGATCACCAGCGATCCCGAGCGGGCCGCAAAAGACGTCCACGCGGCGATCGGGCAGGGGCTGGTGCCGGTGGAGACGATCCAGGCGGCGTTGCAGTCGCGGCTCAACCAGTTCATCGCCGACCCGCGTCTGATCATTGCGGCCACCAAGACGATGCACGATTTCCAGGCTGAAATCGGCGCCTTGAAAAAGCCGGTGCCGCTCGACGAGCTGTTCGACACCAGCATTTATGAAGCGGTGGTAAGCGGCAAGTGAACAGCCGGACGTTAGCGTCCGCTGCGGGTCTGATCGTCTTCCTGTTGATCTGGGAGGCGATCGCCCTCAGCGGGCTTGTCACACCGGCTCTATTACCGGCGCCACACAGTTTGCCGGGCGCGTTGATCTCCGAGGTCACGCTGGGGTTCTGGCACACTATGGTGCTGGCCAGCATGGAGCATTACCTGATCGGGCTGTTCCTCGGCTCGTTTCTGGGCATCGCCTGCGGCATGGCGGTGGCGCTGTTCCCCAAGGTCGATGCGACCCAAGCCTGGCTTGCCCGGGTGTTGCGGCCGATCCCGCCGCTGGCATGGATCCCGTTCGCCATCATCTGGTTCGGCGTCAGCCAATCGGCCGCCGCCTTCATCATCTCGATCGGTATTTTCTGGATCAACTATTTCTCCGCTCTGACCGCGGTGGAATCGGTCGATAAAGAGCTGATCGAATTGTCGAACGCCTTCGGTCATCGCTCGTTCTTTGCCCGGCTGGTTAAGGTTATCCTGCCGGGCGCCGCGCCGGGTATCCTCGGCGGTTTTCGCGCCGGTCTCGGCATGGGCTGGATGACCGTGGTCGCCGCCGAGCTGTTTGGCATTATCGGCATAGGCTCGCGCATGATGGAGGCCGCCGGTCTGCTCGCCTCCGAAGTGGTGATCGTCTATATGCTGACCATCGCGTTCTTGTACGCGGTGAGCGACATCTTATTCGTCAAGGTCAGGGACCGCCTGTTGCAATGGCAGCAATAGTTGAAATCGATAATCTGGCAGCGGCGTTCGACGCCAAGGGAGAGCCCGCGGGACCGCCGGTCTTCGCCCATCTCAACCTGACCATCGAGCGCGGCGAGTTCGTAACTTTGGTGGGCCCGTCGGGCGCTGGTAAATCGACATTGCTGCGGATTATCGCCGACCTTATGCCGGCGCGCGAAGGCAGTGTGCGCAAGACTATGCGCGAGACGCCCCAGCGCCGGCCGATCGCCATGGTGTTCCAGGAAGCCCGGCTGATGCCGTGGCGGCGGGTACGCGACAATGTAGCCTTCGGCCTCGAGGGTCTAAAGGTTGACGCGGAAGAGCGCGCCCGGCGCATCGACGAGGTTTTAAGTCTGGTCGGTCTTTCCGATTACGGCGACCGCTGGCCCTACGAGCTGTCGGGCGGTCAGCGCCAACGCGTCGGCATCGCCCGCGCGCTGGCCGTCGATCCGGACCTGCTGCTGATGGACGAGCCGTTCGGCGCCCTCGACGCCATCACACGGCAAACCCTGCAAGACGAGTTGCTGCGCATCTGGCACGAGACGGGCAAATCGGTGCTGTTCGTCACCCACGATATCGATGAGGCGGTGTTTCTCGGCGACCGGGTTCTGCTGTTGGGCGGTACGCCGGCGACCATCACCCAGAGCTATGACATCGCCGCCCCCCGCCCGCGCCGGCGCGATCAGTTACAAGTGACCGAGGCCGTCACCCGCGTGAAACGCGGCCTGTCCCAGACCTTCGAAGACGGCGCCGGGATTTAAGGCGGCGCGCCAGCGACGACCAAACGCGATCGGCCAACGGCATGCACGTTAAACGCCGCCCACGTTAGAGCCTCACCGGCCCACCAGCTCTACGTCGCCAAGCTTCTCGATGGGATGTGCCGGGTTGTACTCCGGGCTTTTGGCGAAGTGATTGCTGTCCAGTTCTAAATGTACCGTTTTGGCGTCGAAATCGACCCGGTTTATGAGGCCGGGTCCGACCAGCACTTTCCGGAATGCCGCCGTAGCGTCGGCCGCGATGACGACGAAATGGATTTTCCAATCGTCGTCGCCGGCAATGAAGTCATCGATTTTGCCCACCGGGCCGTCGACGCCGACCACTTTATAGCCCTTTACCTCGCGGATGCTGCGCAAATGGGGATCGCCATGCTGCTTGCCTTGGTTTGCGACCGGGAGATCGCTCGACACATCCGGCCCCTCGGCAATCTGGTCGTGAGATTTATTGACATGCAGGTGGCGTGTCTCGCGGTCCAGCTTTCCCAGAGAACTAGGACCGACCGAGGCCATCTGAGTGCCGAGACCGCCGGCATCGGCGATGGCAACGTGACGCACCGTCCACAGCACGTCGTCGATGAAAACGTCATTCACCGTACCCGCCGGTTTATCGGTAGCTTGGATGCCGTATCCGAGAATATCGTTCAGGTTCGAAAGCATTCTGATAGCCCTCCTTGCGGCGGGTGTTGCCGCCTTTGAGAGAAACCATAGGCCGCACCGGCTTTCGCGCCTTGATCAGAATCAATCGAGGCGGCGCGCCGACCTCCGCGGTTCGGTGGTGGAGGGATCTATTTTTGCGCGGCCTGCCATGCGGCATAGCCGCCGACGAGGGACGAGACGTCCCGGTATCCCATGTCGAAAAGGGTCTTGGCCGCCAGAACCGAGCGCCCGCCGGTGCCGCAGTACAGGATTACACGATCGTCCGGGTTTAGCTCGTCTTCATAAAGCGGGCTTGCCGGGTCGGCCTTGAATTCCAACAGGCCTCGCGAAACATGCAAGGATCCCGGTATAGCGCCGTCACTCTCGCGCTCGACCATGTCGCGAACATCGATCAGCGTGACCTCCGGATTTTCCATTAAATAGGCCAAATCCTGCACCGAGACCGATTCGATTACGGCGCTCGCCTCGGCCAGCATCTGCTTAAATCCCAATTTTAACATGATATCCTCCCGGCAATTCGAGCGTCACGTTACCCATGGCGTGGCTCTGCCGAAATGACTTCGATCAATTGGGGCTCAAATGTTGGACGTCTACTCCCGCGCGGCGCTCCAGCCTTCCGGGTCGTCGAGATAGGCCTCGACGGTGTCGAGCTGGTCCGGGGTGTAGAGGCCGTGCTCGCGGGCGACGTCGAGCACATCCCACCAGGTTGCCAGGGCGTGCAGCCCGACGCCGAGCTTGGCCATGGTGGCGAGGCTTTCGGGGAAAATACCGTAATGGAAGACCACATAGGTGTGGGCCACGCTGGCGCCGGCCGCGCGCAGGGCGTCGATGAAGCCCACCTTGCTGCCGCCATCGGTGGTCAGATCCTCGACCAGGAGAACCCGCGCGCCCTCGGTCAACTCACCCTCGATTTGCGCCATGCGGCCGAAGCCTTTGGGCTGCTTGCGCACATAGATCATCGGCAGGTTCATCTTGGCGGCGATCCAGGCCGCGAACGGAATGCCCGCGGTCTCGCCACCGGCGACGATGTCGACCGCGCTTTCGCAGATGTCGCGCTCGATCAGCTCGACGGCGAGCCGGGTTAGTTCACGGCGCGCGGCGGGAAACGATATGATGCGCCGGCAGTCGATATAGCTCGGGCTCTTGCGGCCCGAGGTGAAGATGTAGGGGTCGTCGGGGCGGAAGTTCACCGCTTCGATGTCGAGCAGAATTTCCGCCGCGCGTTGCGCCGCCAGGCGGGCGGCGTCGGTGGCGTGGGTAAGTTCAGCGGGCCGGGGCATGGGCCAATTCCTGTTAACGGATGTTACGGTGGCGCATGTTATAGGAAATTCTACAGAGTCGTTACAGGACGGCTGTGGGAAGATTTGCTAAACTGTTTGAACCATTGATTTGAACCATTGAAACGGAAGGCGCCATGAGACGCGTCTGGAGAGGCATATCGGTTTTGGGGGCCGCGCTGGTGTTGCTGGGCGCGCCGGCGGCTGTCGTGGCGCCTGCGCTGGCTGAAGAACATACGCCGGCGCGCTCTTGGCAAGGCTCTATCCGGGTCAAGAACCTCAACGTGCGGGGCGGTCCGGGCGAAGGCTACGATATCGTTGCGAAGCTCAAGCGGGGCGACAAGGTCACCGCGCTCGACCAGTCGGGCCGCTGGGTGCGTATTATTTTGCCCAAACCGGACGGTGGAGGTGATGGCGGCGTCGACGGAGAAGGGAAAGAAGCGCCCGATATAGAGGCCTGGGTCCACCGCTCGTTCCTGAACTTGCCCAAGGATTTCCTGGCGCCGGCGTTCGGCGATGAGGAGAACGCATTTGTCGACTGGGCGATCGCCCGTGGCGACTTGTCGGAACTGTCGATCGAAAGCACCAAGCGGTTGTCGGTCGTGCTGGCCGCGGAAACCAAACCGGCGCGCACCGATCTCATCGCGTTCGAGGTCGGCTGCGCCTATCGCTCTCAGCTCAAGATCACCGAGCCGGTTACGGTCACCGTGTGGAGCGAAAAAGGCGCCGCCGCCGGCTGGCTCGCCCAAATTATCTGCCCGTAGGATATGCCTTAAGTCAGGTGGCGATGGTACCGAGCTGCTTCGCCATCCAGTCGGCCATCAAGGGGCGGGCCTGGGCCGGCATGTTGTCGCAGCAATGGTTGCCGCCCTCGAACACCACCAGCTCGGCATTGTCGCCGATGGTCGCCGCGGTGCGTTCGCCCTCGCTCAGGGGGCAGATCTCGTCCTGGTCGCTATGCACCACCAGCACCGGGCAGGTGATCTTCTCGGCCGCGCCCGACAGGGTGAACCGCCGCGCCTTTTCGCGCGCTTGAGTGCGGTTTTCGGCGCCGAAGGAGAACTGCAGAATATCGAGCAGGGCGTCGGACGAGGTGTCCCAGAAGGTCGCCATATCGAAAAAGCCGCCCAGCGCGATGCAGGCCTTGATACGGTCGTCATGCGCGGCGACGCGTGGCGCCGCATAACCGCCCATGCTGCGGCCCCAGATGCCGAAACGCGCGGCATCCAGCTCGGGGCGCTTTTCCAGAACGTCGAGCACGGCGCCGACCGGCGCCTCGAAATCGGGGCGCAGCTTCATCTGCTGCCAGGTCATGCCCTGTCCCGGCCCGTCGAAGGCGCAGGTGGCGAGACCGCGTTTGAGGAACTCGTTCTCCAGGGTGAAGAACTCTTCCTTGGTTGAATCGGCGCCGGCGTTGAGCAGTACGCAGGGCACCTTCTTGCTACCGCGATTTTCCGGCAGGCGCAGATTTCCAGGAAACTCGATCTCCTCGAAGGGGATCGAGATACGTTCGGCCGCCGGCCGCACATGGGGCATCGCCTTCAGATACGCCTCGCGCTGGCGGGTCTGCACGCGCAGCTTCTCCGCCGGGTCTTCCACATTGCCGGCCTGGCCGGTGTGAAACGAGATGGCGGCGCGGAAAAAAGCCTCGCCGGCGGTGACGGTGTTACCGGTGGCCAGCGCTGCGTCGCCGCGCTTCTCGTGGCGTTCGCCGACCGCTTCCCAGCCGCTCGACCAATCGGCGACCTCTTCCATGCCGGCGATCACCGCCGCCGCATCATTGTAATCGACGCCGGAACCAATGAGCCGCGGCAAGCGGCCGATCAAATGTTGGCGTGTGCTGTCGTCGGTCATGGGAGCCTCCGTTTGTTTCAGGGGGCGATGTTAGCACGGGTAGACGGGAGAAGTGAGGAGCCGGGTTGCAAATTTTCGTTCACATAACTTGCCGTTGAAAGGCGGCGTCATGATGCCGGTTGTCGGGAAATCGATCGCCGCCTACTCTACCTGGAGAAAAATCAGTTAGATCGGCTGTAGTAATGCTCGAGACGCTTGCGGTTTCCAACTATCGTTCCTTGCGCGATCTCGTCATTCCGCTCAAGCGGCTCAACGTGGTGACGGGGCCGAACGGCAGCGGCAAGTCCAATGTGTATCGGGCCCTGCGCTTGCTGGCCGACACCGCCCAGGGTTCGGTTATTCAATCGCTGGCGCGCGAAGGCGGGTTGAATTCCACCCTGTGGGCCGGGCCGAAAAGTTTTGGGCATTCGGAGAAAGGTACCGCGCGAAACAATCCGGTGAGCCTGCAACTCGGGTTCGTCAGCACCGAATATAGCTTCGCTATCGATCTGGGAATTCCACAATTTGACAGTACGTCTTCTTTCAACGGTGATCCGGAGATCAAGCGCGAATGCGTCTGGATCGGCAACACTCAGCGATCCGGGGCATTGATCGCCGACCGCAAGGGGCCGAGCGTTCGCATCCGCAGCGATGATACGGGCTGGGTTCCGGTGATCGCGGGCCTGGCAGCCTATGACAGTATGATGACCCACAGCGCAGATCCGCGCGATGCGCCTGAATTACTGCTCTTGCGCGAGCAAATCCGCGGTTGGCGGTTCTACGATCATTTCCGCACCGACGATCACGCGCCGGCACGGATGCCGCAGGTCGGGACCCGTACGCCGGTTCTCAGCAACGACGGCGCCGATCTGGCCGCGGCGATCCAAACCATTCGCGAAATTGGCGATCCGACGGCGCTCGACGCTGCCATCGAGGATGCGTTTCCAGGCGGTAGCGTGGTGGCCACAACTTCAAATGGCAGCCTCGAAATCGAAATGCAGCAATACGGCCTGTTGCGGCCGCTGAAGATCTCGGAGCTGTCGGACGGGACATTGCGCTATCTATTGTGGGTGGCGGCCCTGTTATCGCTCGACCGCCTGATCTGCTGGTCCTGAACGAGCCTGAAACCAGCCTTCATCCCGACCTGTTGGAACCGCTCGCCCGGCTCATCGCCCAGATGGCGGCGTGCACGCAAGTCATCGTCGTATCCCATTCCGTTCCGCTGGTGGCGGCGCTGTCCGCCGAACCCGAGTGCCAGCGCATCGAACTACAAAAAGATATGGGCGCGACCAGAATTGTTGGCGTTGATAGGTTTGACTCTCCCGCCTGGCAGTGGCCAAAGCGATAAAAGCCCTTACTTCCGCTGCGCGTTAATGTCGGTATAGGCGTAGATGGCGTCTGCCGTGGCGATCAGGTTGCCGAGTTCGTCTTTCACTTCCGCTGCCGAGAAGTAGAGACGCCGGCCCGACTTCACCACGCGTGCGGCGCACACCAGGCTCTTGCCCTTGGGCCGGCCGACGAAATTGGTGGTGAGCGAGACGGTGACGTTGCCGCGGCGCTTTTCCGGGTCGGGCTCGAAGATGCCGCAAAAGCCGGTGGCGGCGTCGATCAATGTCGCCATGGTGCCGCCATGCACCCCACCCTGGCGGTTTTTATGGACCTCGGCGATGTCGACGCTGATTTCCGCATAGCCCTCGCTCCAGGCTGTGAGGCGAAAGCCGAGAAAGCCGTTGAGGCCTTCGGTGAGGTCGCGCTCTGTAAATTCCGCCATGGTACCGCCGCTTGGTTTGTTGATTTTCGCCCCCATATGCCCGATGGCGCCCCGGCGGGCAATTCCCCCGCGCGGATTCTAATTGTAGACTGCCCCCTCGCGTAGGAGCCCTAATGTCAGATAATCCCAAAGTCCCCGGCCCGAAAATCCGCCACGCCATCGATACGCTGGAGGGTTCGCTGATCCGCAAGGTGGCGGAAACCAATATCGGCCGCGACGATGTGATCCCGCTGTGGTTCGGAGAGCCGAGCGAGGCGACGCCCGATTTCATCAAGCAGGCGGCGGTTGCGGCCCTCAATGACGATCATGTGTTCTACGCCCAGAACCGTGGCATTCCGCCCCTGCGCGAAGCCCTGTCGACCTATGTCAGCCGCCTCCATGGCCGGCCCCTCGGCATCGACCGGCTGACCGTGACGGCGTCGGGAATGAACGCCATCATGCTGGTCTCGGAAGTGCTGATCGACAATGGCGACAATATGGTGGTGGTCGGCCCGGTCTGGCCCAACTGCCGCCAGACGGTGCAGGTGATGGGCGGCGAGGCGCGCCAGATCGCGCTCGCACCCGACGCCAACGGCCGCTGGCAATTGGATATGGACGCCCTGTTCGACGCCTGCGACGCGCGCACCCGCGCGGTCTTCGTTAACTCGCCGGGCAATCCGACCGGCTGGGTGATGACCGAGGCCGAGCAACGCGCTTTACTCGGGGAATGCAAACGCCGCGGGCTCTATGTCATCGCCGACGAAGTTTATATCCGGTTGGCCTATGACTGGCCCAAGGTGCCGTCGTTTCTCGATTTTGCCGAGGCCGACGACCCGCTGATCGTCATAAATAGTTTTTCGAAATCCTGGTCGATGACCGGCTGGCGGCTCGGCTGGCTGACCCATCCGCCTGAACTGGGCGATGTGTTTTCCATCCTTAACGAGTTCAACATCGCCTCGCCGACAACCTTCGTGCAGCATG
>JBLHHE010000025.1:0-11366 GCA_047616465.1 Alphaproteobacteria bacterium | reverse complement strand
TGGCTGTTTTCGATTTCTTCGGTGCAAATCAAGATCAAATCGATGCCGCGGCGGCGAACTACTTCGACGGCATCGTCGTCGGACGTAGCGCCGAACAGAATTTTTGTGTCCGATAGGGATTGTGTGTTTCCGTAGGGGGCGCCGACGACACTGTAGGGCGTGCGCCAGATAAGCTCCGAGCCCCAGAACGAATAGGTAAACAAGATATCGTCGGGTGATCCCTGCGCGTGGATCTGACTGAGATGCTCGCTGATCGCGACGCGATCGCAGCCATGATAGACACGGGCGGAAACAGCTTGCGTCGATGAGGCGCCGGTACCGGCGACGAGGGAAAAGGCGATAAACGGGCCTGTTGCGATCAACGCCGCCAGCAATGAACGCACGTGAATCGCCCGTCCCGCGAACGTGACGGCGCCGTTCCACCGCCAGACACCGACCAGCGTCATCACAAGCGGGATTAGGGTCAGCGCCTGCACATAGCTCGCCCAGCGCAACTGAAACAGCGTGAGCGGCACGTAAACGACATAACCGAGCAGCAATATTGCAAAGACGTTGCGCCGTTCCGCCGAGGCCGATTTCCAAGCCAGGCCCATATAACCCAACGCGACGATCGCCGGCCCCAAATTGGCCAGGAACTTGCTCAAGGACAATCGGCTGATCGGCCAGAAGGGCCGGACCTCGGTGTTCGTCCGCATCCATTCATCGAAAGCCGGCGATCTGAAATCGATGAGCGGGCCCTGGAAGAACTTCGGAAACACGATGGCCATCGCCAGTATCGTCACTACGCCGACGGCAACCAGAATGGCGATGCGGCACGCGCGGCCGGAGGCGACCGGCAAGCGCGGCGCTATCGCCATTGCTGAAAACCAGGCGGTGACCAGGGTGATTGCCAGGAACCAGTGAACAACCGAAATCCGCTCGTAGAAAGGCGACAGCCATTGATCGGGTGGTCGTTCGATGAGGAGCGCAATTGTTACAGCGGCGAACAAACCCACCAGATAAGACGAAATGTGGCGGCCGTGGGAGCTCCCCCGCCATACCCAGAGCAGCGCTAGCGCGGCGCCAAAATATGCCGCTGCCGCCAGCGCCTCCACGCTGACCCATAGCGCCGTTCCGGCGATGACACCGCCGACCAGGGCGCTTCGCGCTTGCGATTGTCCCGTCGTGAGCCGGACAAAAATGGCGATCATGCTCAGAAACGACAATGCCAGCAGACCATGATGATCGGGACGTCCGAGCAGGAATACGCCGTTCAATAAGGGCATGATGACAATTATGGCCAGCGAGAGAATAAAGGCGCCGGGGCTTAGCAGCGCGCGCGTTCCCCACGACCAAATGGGAACCAATAGCAACAATGTGGCCGGCCCGATGATCACGCCCCACGCCAGCAAGGCGCGTGGAAAATCGGTCACCGCGCTGCCGATCCAGGCGCCGGCAAACAGGATCGAATCGAGTGGCCGCGTCCAGTGTAGCTGCTCTCCGAAGGGCGCATTTGTTCTGAGGTTGAAAGCGCCGTACCAGTTGCCGGTTTCAAACAGGACCATCACGCGGTGCAGGCGCATATAGGCGTCGGGCCCGGTCAGTTGGCCGTTGAAGGCCGGGGTCTGGGATACCAGCGCAAATGCGGCCTGCACCAGGAACACCACAAAAATCGCGAGGAGGAGCGTGGTTCTGCTATGCATTTTAGGACGCTCTGCCGCCATGCTTAGCGATTGTTCGGATCGACGGTGTAGCCGTACTGGTTCATCCACATGAGGCTCGACCAGGTGTCCATCGACGGGTCGTGCTCCAGGCCGACGCAACCCTCATAGCCTTTGGCGTAGGCGCGCTCGACCAGCCACAGCAAGTCCATCTCGCCGACACCCGGCTCGAAACGCCCGGGTGTGTTGCCGATCTGTATGTGGCCGATATGATCCCAGTATTCGTCCATGATCGGGGTTAGCGGGCCCTTCTCCTGCCAGCGAAGCTGGTAGGTGTCGAACACCAGCTGAACGCGCTCTTGGCCGGTGGCGCGGCGGATGGCCTCGGCCTCGGCCATGGTCTGCATGGCCCAGTTGGGGACGCGCTCGGCAGCGACGCCTTCCAGCAGCAGCTTCAGACGCATACCTTTCGCCTGCTCGGCCATCCAGATGAGGTTCTCTACATAGGTATCGACACAGCGTTGCTTGTCTTCGCCTTCCGGTACCGGGCCGGCGCCGACATTGATCGAATAAATGTCGCACAGCGCGGCGTATTCGAGCGCCCGCGAGGCGGCGCGCTTGAAGTCCTCTTCTTTGCCCGGCTGCGCGCCGAGCCCCCACACACCCTTATCCCAGTCGACCGGCACGACGAAGTAGATGAACTCGAGCCCGTTATCGTCGAGCTGCTGCTTTAGCTCTTCCTTGGTCAACGCATACGGCATGTGCCATTCGACTTCGTTGCAACCGCATTTACGCGCCGCCGCGCAGCGCTCATGCGGTGGCAGCTCGTTGAACAAATGGTGAAAGTTGGGCGAGAAGCGGATCTTGGCCATGGCGTGCGTCCAGTCTTGACGATCGTGAGCACATTTAAGTGCTTGAAGTGTTCACTATCGACACTGTCGCGCTTTTGCCAAGTTTTGCCTAGGTACCGGTTGCCGCCAATTCCTTCACCGACCGTTGGGCCGGGAAGCTCACCGTAACCGTGGTCCCAACCCCGACTTCGCTTTGTAATTCGAAGGAACCGCCATGCAGTTCAACAATCGACTTGGTCAGCGGCAGGCCTAGCCCGGTGCCTTGCTGTAAGCGGCTGATGGCGCTCTCCACCTGTCCGAACGGTGTCAACACCATCGGGATGTCCTCGGCCGCGATTCCCATTCCGGTGTCGCGGAAGCGGAATACATAGCCGTCGGTTTCGTTGGACCAGGTTTCGACCGTTAGGCTGCCGCCTTCCGGCGTGAATTTTACCGCGTTGGTCATCAGGTTGAGCAGAACCTGCTTGAGGCCGCGCTCGTCGCAATACAGATAGGGCGATTTGTCGGCGATTACGGTTTGGATTTTGACACCCTGCTTTTCCGCGCGTCCTTGAACCAGCGTGACGCAAGACATAACGGCGTGCGGCACATGGACGGTTTGTTCTTGTAACTCGAATTTGTTGGCTTCGATCTTCGACAGATCGAGCATATTATTGATGATTTCCAGAAGGTGGGTGCCCGATGTGTTGATGTCTTGGGCATAATCACGGTATTGATTGCTGCCCATGGGGCCAAAGATTTCGCCCGCCATGATTTCCGAGAACCCGATAATCGCGTTGAGCGGGGTTCGCAATTCGTGGCTCATATTGGCCATAAATTCGGACTTGGCGTGGTTGGCGCTTTCTGCGGCGTCCATCGCGACCAGCAAATTATCCTCAGCCCGCTTGCGCTCGAATACATCATTGTCGATGCCGCCGATGCCGATGATATTGTGTTCGTGATCGAAAACAGGAAATTCGGTCGACAACATCGGCCGGGTTTTGCCGTCGTGACGAAGCACATCGAAACGCGTCTCTTGCGGTTTTCCGGTCGTAAGAATTTTCTGATCGAGCGCGAAAAATAGTTCGGCGTTATCGGGGCTGAGCCACTTGCCCATGTTTTCGCCCAGCGCTTCTTCTTCGGTTGTGCCATAAAATTTCTGGAAGGCTCTGTTGACCATGACCAGGCGCGATTCCGTGTCCTTCATATACATCAGGGACGGACTGTTATCGGAGATCGCTCTCATCTGGTCTTGACTGCGGCGAAACGCGGTTTCGGCTCGCATGATATGGGAAATTTCGCTTATCGACCCGGCCATGCGCACAGGCTTGCCGTCGTCATCCCATACGGCCTGACCTTTCGACTGCACCCAAATATACTCACCACTATTGTGGCGCAGGCGGATCTCGATGTTATAGGGGACTTTGGTCTCTAGATGTTCGCGCAACGCCTGGCGGGCGCGCTCGCTGTCGTCGGGATGGATTTCGCTAACCGCAAGGCCATTGCTGATATCTTCATCGGTAAATCCCAGTATCGCCAGCCAATGGGGCGAGTAATACTCTTCGTTGTTGGCGATGTCCCAGTGCCACAACCCGCCTTGGATAGCGGAGGCCGCAAGCTCGTATTGCTCTTCGCTGGTCTGCAATTGTTCGCCTATCAATTTAATCTGATTTATGGCGATCACCACGAGGGTCACAACGAAGGTCAGTACGGCAACGA
Organism: Alphaproteobacteria bacterium; assembly: GCA_047616465.1. Taxonomy (GTDB): domain Bacteria; phylum Pseudomonadota; class Alphaproteobacteria; order UBA6615; family UBA6615; genus JABDJY01. The sequence goes on along the minus strand of JBLHHE010000025.1, from coordinate 7,177 downwards.
TTGCGAAGATTGGAATTGCCACCTGGGTTGAATCCCGGGTGATGTCGCCCGTGGCGCCACCGTCGGCAGCAGCCCACAGGAAGTTGGCTGCCGCGCCAACCGCAAATGCGATGGCGGCGACGAGAGCGAAATACCATCGTTGGCCGCTAAATCGAGACTCTTCTACCGGATGTGTTAACCGAGGAGCGCCCGCACTTCTCCAGTCGGCAAACGCCAGAGTGCGCCGGAAAAATATGGCTATGCGGATGGCGGCCGGATGTCGCTGGTTACCACCAGGTTCCAGCCAAGGGGAATTCTCCGCGTACACTTCATCCTCCTGATCTTCTTAAGGCCCTTACCTGGGCCTCGCTGAATGCAAACTATCTAATCGCCTGCTGACAGATTAGACCGGACAAACGATCCGAAACATCCTAGATCATCGGAGATAAAATATAGAAATGTGTAAATACAAATTAACTATCGAATCGAATTTGTTTTTTACTTGATAGAGATTGATTTAAAATTTTATCTATTAAGCTTTATACCCAGAAATCACACCGGTCTTGCGGCCTGAATGACCTGTCTTGTTATAACTATTAATAAAGGCTCGGTTACAAATTTGTGGTCGGGTATTTCATGTCCAGCAGCTTTTGCGCTTCGATCTCTCTCGAGGCATTCAGGGCCGCGATCATGTGAAGAAGCTCCACCTGCCGAATTTTAGACGTGTGGATATCAAGTAAATATCTTCGTATCGACACAAGCGCGGCAATGAACCCGTTTATCACCGTAATAATTATGAGTACGATGAAGACGGCGAAGAAAAGGTCGTGGCTTTGGCTCGGCTCGCTCATGACCAGCGTCAGCAAACCGGCAATGCTCATGATGACGAGGACGCCGGTAACGATGTTTATATATTCGAGAAATAGGGAAAGTAGTCGGCTCAAGAGTACCTCCGTTTAAACGCCGCGCCGGCGGCGGTGTTTTCCCCGGCCGGCGCTGCTGCGGCGCTTGGGGCTGGTCATGGACGCCTTGGTTCGCCCGCCGCTCCGCGGCGCGGCGCCGGTTCCCCCGCCGAGCAGCTCCAGCTCCTGGGCTTCCAAGCGGCGGATTTCGTCGCGCAGCCGGGCGGCTTCTTCGAACTCTAGATTAGACGCCGATTCGCGCATGCGCGTCTCCAGGCTTGCCAGGTGAGTTTGCAGATTGTTGCCCACCAAATGCACCGTTTCCGCATCGCCGGTATCGATGGTGACCCGGTCGCGCTCGAACATGCTGTTGAGAATGTCGTCGATATTGCTGCGGATGGATTCCGGGGTGATGCCGTTGGCGGTGTTATATTCCTGCTGTTTCTCGCGCCGCCGGTTGGTTTCTTCCAAGGCGGCCGTCAGGCTCTTGGTCATGGTGTCGGCGTAGAGGATGACGCGCCCATCGATATTGCGCGCCGCCCGTCCGATGGTCTGAATGAGCGATGTCCGGGAGCGTAAAAAGCCCTCCTTGTCGGCATCGAGAATGGCCACCAGCGCGCATTCGGGAATGTCGAGGCCCTCGCGCAACAGGTTGATGCCGATCAGCACGTCGAACACGCCGAGCCGCAGGTCGCGCAGTATTTCGATGCGTTCCAGGGTTTCGATGTCGGAGTGCATATAGCGCACCCGGATGCCCTGTTCGTGCATATACTCGGTAAGGTCCTCGGACATCCGCTTGGTGAGCGTGGTGACCAGCACGCGCATGCCCTTGGCGGCGACCTCGCGGCACTCGGCGATGAGGTCGTCGACCTGGGTTTCCACCGGCCGGATGATGCAGACCGGATCGATCAGACCGGTCGGCCGGACGATCTGTTCGGCAAACACGCCGCCAGTCTGCTCCATCTCCCAATCGCTCGGTGTGGCCGACAAGTAAATCGTGTCGGGCCGCATCTCGTACCATTCCTCGAACTTCAACGGCCGGTTGTCGATGCATGACGGCAGGCGGAAGCCGAAATCGGCCAGGGTCGACTTGCGTGACAAGTCACCTCGGAACATGCCGCCGATTTGCGGCACGGTGATGTGGGATTCATCGACGAACAGGATGGCGTCGCTGGGCAGATACTCGAACAATGTCGGTGGCGGCTCGCCGGGTTTGCGCCCTGTCAGGTGGCGCGAATAATTCTCGATTCCCGCGCACGACCCGGTGGCCTGAATCATTTCCAGATCGAATGTGGTCCGTTGTTCGAGCCGTTGCGCCTCGAGCAGCTTTCCCTCGCGATGTAACTCTTCAAGGCGGATGATCAACTCGGCCTTAATGGTTTTCGCCGCCTGCTGCAGGGTCGGCTTCGGCGTGATGTAGTGGGAATTGGCAAAGACCTTAATCTCGTCCAGGCTGGTGGTTTTTTCGCCGGTCAGGGGATCGAATTCAAAGATGGCTTCGATCTCGTCGCCGAACAGCGACAGCCGCCACGCCCGGTCTTCCAGGTGAGCCGGGAAGATTTCCACCGTGTCGCCGCGCGACCGCAGGGTGCCGCGATGAAAATCGGTGTCGTTGCGACGATATTGCAATTCGGTCAGGTCGCGCAGAATTTTCGTCCGGTCGGCCTTGTCGCCTACCCGGTAGGCTTTGGTCATTTTCAAATATGATTCGGCGTCGCCGATGCCGTAGATGCACGACACCGAGGCGACGATGACGACATCGCGGCGCTCGAACAGGGCCCGCGTCGCGGCGTGCCGCATGCGGTCGATCTGCTCGTTTATCGAGGATTCCTTCTCGATATAGGTGTCCGAGCGCGGCACATACGCTTCGGGTTGATAATAGTCGTAGTAGGAGACGAAATATTCGACCGCGTTGCTGGGAAAGAAACGCTTCATCTCGGTATACAACTGCGCCGCCAAGGTTTTATTGGGGGCCAAGACAAGCGCCGGCCGTTGGGTTTGGGCCATGGCTTGGGCGATGGTGAAGGTCTTGCCCGAGCCGGTGACGCCCAGCAGTACCTGGTCGTGTTCGCCGCGCTGGAGGCCGCTGACCAAGTCGGCAATGGCCTGGGGCTGATCGCCGGAGGGCTGGTACTCCGACACCAGGTCGAAGGGCGCAGGCGCATTGCCCGCCGGGTGGTCATCCACGAATCTGCGCACCGGCAGTTCGGTCGCCACCGGGAAATATTTGGCTTGAACTTCGGCTAGATCGGCCATGGCATCTATATAGGGCGACCGGGTGTGGAAAAGCCAGTCTAACCCGTGTTCAGGCGTGACGCAGTACCAGCAGGCGGCAATAGTCGCTGGCGACGAGGCGCCGTTCGGTGACGGTCAATCCCGCAGCGATCACATATTGTTCGGTATTGCGCTCCACCGATGCGCCGAACAGGAACTTCAAAAGCGGGGCCATGCGCCGTGCCGCCCGGCGGCGTCTTGGATCTTCGGGCAGTACATAGTCGAGAATGCGAATCTCGCCGCCGCTCCGGCAGATGCGCGCCAATTCTTTCAACGCCGGGAGTTGATCGGTGTCGTCGAGCACGCAAAACAAGAAGGTGGCGACGGCGGCGTCGAAGCAATCATCTGGAAACGGCGCTTGGCAGACATTCGAGGCGACCAGAGCGAGCGGCGCCTCCAGGCGTTGCCGGCGCCGGTGGGCGCGGCGCAGCATGGCGCTGCTGAGATCCATGCCAACGATGTCGGCGCCTGACGGATAGAACGGGATATTTCGTCCGGTGCCGACCCCGGCATCGAGAATGCGGCCGCTCAGTCCCTCGAGTAATAGCGGTCGCACCCTGCGCTGGTTGAGCGTTTCACCGGCTAAGTCGAGAAGATCGTAAAAAGGCGCGATGCGCTGGTAGAGGCGCTGGCGGTCAGGCACGGGGTGATCCCAAAATAACCATAATGGATTGACCCATATCAATGTTCTCCGTGGGCGGCGAGATACATTTTATCCATACCTGACGCCAATCTCTATCTGGGAGCGTAGCCATGCCGGTTGAAAACATCATCTTGCTTTTCATCGTACTCGGCGCAATGGCAGTTTTCCTGCTGGTAACCGGATGGTTGTCGCTCGATCGAAACAAGCTCCCCCGCGACGACCATAGCGCAGCAGAGTAGGCCGTCCGGCCTCGAGAATGCTCGCTCCGATAGGGGGGTCTCGTCAGGTTCGAATAGTCGGGTAAGTGCCAAATTATCCAAGTAGGGTAATCAACACTTACATGACGCAGCGGTGCGCCGCCGGCCTCCCCCCAACCCCTGTGCCGGCGGCGTATCGTGCTATCCCGTCCTGCGATAGCCCAATCGACCGTTTTTGAAAGCCTACCGAAACGAGATTTGGGCAACTTTCGTTTCAAATTTTCCCACGTCCGGAGTTTGGGTAACAACGGTCGTAACTGACGGCACCCGTTGACGACCGGGTTTAGCCAAAAGCAGCCATTCATCAAAAGCTAAAATCGCCGCTGGGTGCCGGGCCAACTTGGGTGCCGCCTCCCGCTAACTATCTCGGCGCGGAAGCCTTGATGGGACTGAGCTAAATCAATGCCAGCTCTGTGCCCTATATGCGAATTCTTACGTTCAGATGGTTTGACGCCGATGAACGAGTATCGAGGTGTTTAACGGTTTCTCGCGGATTTAACGCCAGCTCAGCCGTGAGGGTTGATTGCATGCCAATCAGTTACAAGAAAGGAGGCCGACACTCTCATGGATTTCTCGTTCACCCAGGATCAGGAGGAATTGCGCAGCCACGCGCACGACCTCCTCAAGGCCGTCTGCCCACCCGACTATGTCGAACGCTGCGACCGCGAGGGGCACCCACCGCGCGAGGCCTATGAGAGTGTCGCCGAGCAGGGCTGGTTCGGACTGATCGTGCCGACCCAATATGGCGGCTCCAACGGCTCGGCAATCGACGTCGCGATCCTGCTCGAGGAGGTCGGCCGCCAATTCGAAGAGCTCGCCATGTGGATGTTCCGCACGATGACCTATGGCGGCTACGCGATAATGGCGCACGGCACCGAAGAACAAAAACAGCGGTTCCTGCCGAAGGTGGCAAAAGGTGAGCTCTCCTTTTGCTTCGGCCTGACCGAGCCGGAGTCGGGCTCGGACGCCGCTGCGCTGACGACCCGCGCCGAGAAGACTGGCAACGATTCCTTCGTAATCAACGGCCAGAAAGTCTTCACCTCCGGTATGGACATTTCCGACTATTGCCTTCTCGTCACGCGCACGTCCAAGCGCGAACGCAAGCAGGAAGGCATTACGATGTTCCTAGTTGATACCAAGCTCCCGGGCATCGAGGTGCGGAAGATCGACACGCTCGGTCACCGCGCGATCGGCACCACGCAGGTCTTCTACAATGATGTGGAAGTGCCCACCGACATGGTGATCGGCGAAGTCGATAATGGCTGGGCGGCGGTCGATGCGTGCTTGTGGTACGAGCGGCTGTGCCTGTCGGCTTCGCGCACCGGCTCGGCGCAGGCGGCCTTCGAGCTTGCCCTCGATTATGCCAAGAGCCGCGAGCAGTTCGGCCGTCCGATCGGCAAGTTCCAGGCAATTAGTCACAAGCTTGCCGACATGAAGATGATGCTCGAGATCTCACGCATGCTGGTCTACCGCTTCGCCTGGGCGATGGACGCGAACAAGGCGACGCGCCACGACGCGGCGATCTTGAAGCTCTACACCAGCGAGGCCTACAAGGCGGTGTCGGATATGGGCCTGCAGATCTTCGGCGGCTACGGCTATTGCATGGAGTACCCAATGCAGCGGTTCTTCCGCGACGCCCGCCTGGCGGTGATCGGCGCCGGCTCGTCCGAGATCCAGCGCAACATCATCGCGCGCAGCCTGGGGCTCTGAGACCATGGGATTCCCGCTCGAAGGCGTGCGTATCCTCGAGCTCGGCCAGATCATCGCCGGTACCTATGGCGGCCTGATGCTCTCCGATCTCGGTGCCGAGGTGATCAAGATCGAGACTCCGGAGGGCGACCTCGGCCGTATCCCCTCGGTCGCGCCATACAAAGGTCAGAGCGCGCTGTTCCTGACATTGAACCGCAACAAGCGGAGCGTCGTTATCAACCTGAAGTCCGAGGAGGGCCGCAAGGTCTTCTACGACCTGGTGGCGACCGCCGACGTGGTGATCGACAATTTTCGCCCCGGTGTGCTCAAGCGCCTGAAGATCGATTATCCGATCCTAAAGGCGATCAAGCCGGATATCATCCAGTGCTCGGTGACCGGCTTCGGCGCGACCGGAGAATACAAGGACTACCCGGCACTCGACATCATTATCCAGGCGGTCGCCGGCTACATGACGGTCACCGGCGAGCCGGGCCGCCCGCCGGTACGGACCGGCATTCCCATCGCGGATCTGTGCGGCGGCATTTTCTCGTCGCAGGCGATCCTCTCCGCCCTGTTCGACCGCGAACGCACTGGCGAGGGACGGTACATCGAACTGTCCATGTTCGACGGCATGCAGAGCCTTCTCACCTATATGGGTACTATGTGGCTGACCAAGGGTGAACTGGCCGAGCCGCCGGGATCGGGACACATGTATTCGGTGCCTTGGCAGGCCTTTGAATGCGCCGATGGCTATATCGTTATCGCGACGCGTCAGGAGATGGTCTGGGCGCGCCTATGCAACGCGCTCGATGCGCCGGAACTAGCAGCCGACCCGCGTTTCGCCAGTAACTCCGACCGGGTCGCTAACCGCGCCACTCTGGTCCCGATTCTCGAGAACATCTTCGCACGGCGAACGGTCGGCGCGTGGATGGAGCGGTTCCGCGAGGGCGATATTCCGGCCGCGCCGGTCAACAACCTCGACGACGTCTTCGCCGAGCCGCCGGTCGCCGAGCGCAATATGATCGTAGAATACGATCATCCGCAGGTCGGCAAGGTCCGCCTGCCAGGCAACCCTATCAAGATGTCGGGGATGGAAGGGACGATCTGCAAGCCCGCGCCGATGCTTGGGGAAAATACTGACGAGGTGCTCTCGGAACTGCTTGGGCTCGATGCCTCGATGATCGCGGCACTGCGCGCCGCCGGCGCCGTCAAATGAACAAAACGGGAGGGGCGCGATGAGGGGAATGTACTGGGAGGAGTGGGAGATCGGCGCCGAGTACGAGAGCCCGGCGCGCACCGTCACCGAGGCCGATATCGTGACGTTCGCCGGGCTGTCCGGCGACTACAACCCGCTGCACATCGATGAGGAATTCTGCAAGACCACGCAATTTGGGACGCGCATTGCGCACGGACCACTGATCTACGCGATCGCA
>JBLHHE010000024.1:0-11421 GCA_047616465.1 Alphaproteobacteria bacterium | reverse complement strand
GAAACGGTCGGGCACATAGCCGAGTACCGCCAGCGCGGTTAGCCCGATAATCGCCAGTCCCAGCCCCACCAATAACAGCGTGGCCGGCTTCACCCGTGCCTGTTTCGCCTTCTGTGCCGCCGATTTCATACATTCAGGGACGCCGTGCGCGAAGCGTCGTTCGCCCAACGCGGCATCCGCTAAATTGCCGTAATGCATCTTCATATCCCTCATCCCAATTGCCGTTGGGACCTTTACAGGCCATTATATTGAACGTTGTTCAATATAATAATAATGCGTCACTGAACGATGTTCAATATGCTAAGAAAACTTTTTTCTACAAAAGTGCCCTAGGGAAATACCCCCGGGTGAGCAAGGCTAACGATAATGGCGCGCCGGTCCGATCACTCCCGCGAACAATTGGCTGAAATGGCGGTGGCCGCCGCGGCCACCCTCGCCCAACGAGGCGGTTTGCGCGGCGTCACCGCGCGCGGGGTTGCGCGCGAGATCGGCTACACGGTGGGTACCCTCTATAATGTATTCGACAATCTCGACGATTTGCTGCGCCACATGAACGCGGCCACCATGGACGCACTCTACACCCATGTGACCACCGAGACCGTCGACGACGATCCCGAGCAGGCCCTGCGCGCCCTGGCGCGACGCTATCTGGCCTTTGTGAGCGATAATCCGCGCCTGTGGTCGGCGGTGATCGAGTTCGAGCCCCAGGACGGCGCCCCGGCGCCGGACTGGTACCGTCATAAGGCGCAACGCCTGGTGAAGCTCGGCGAAGACGCGATCACCGGCCTGTTCGGGCCGCGCGAAAAGGCCGCCCGCCGGCGCAACGCCCATGTGCTGTGGAGCGCGCTCTACGGCCTCACGGCCCTATCCCAAACCACAAACCTGGCCGATGGCGATCCCCCCGACGCCCTGATCGACACTCTGGTAACCACCTATATCGCCGGACTGAAAGCGCGGCAGGGATAAGCGGCGGTGGGCGGCAAACCGGCTACTGCGTCAGCGAGCTGTAGACGATGCGCACGAAGCGCTCGGGGTCGAGGAAGCCATCTCCCCATTCGCCATCGAGGGCGGCGGTCGGCTTGGCGGCGATGACTTGCTCGACGGTCTTGCCGTCGGCGATCAACGGTTTGATGCCGTCGCGCTCGGCGATCAGCATGTCGCGGTAGGCGACCAGCTCGGCGCGGTTCGACATCGGCCCATGGCCGGGGATAATCCGGGTGGTCTCGCTGGCCAGCGCCAGCGCGGTATCGACCGCCGCCAGGGTGCCTGCCAACGAGCCACCGGCGCCGACATCAATGAACGGGTAAAAGCCGTTGAAATAGGTGTCGCCCATATGGATCACGTCGGCTTCGCGGAAATGGATCAGCGTATCGCCGTCGGTATGGGCACTAGCTGAGTGAAACACATGGATGGTCTGGCCGTTCATGTGGAAGGTGGTGGTGTCGTTGAAGGTAACAACCGGCAGCGCTACGGCCGGCGCGCCGCTGCCCAGCAACCGGGAGCGGACATTATCATGGGCAAAGATCGTCACCCCGGCCGAACCGAGGTTCTCGTTGCCGCCGGTATGGTCACCGTGGAAATGGGTGTTGAGCAAAAAGCGGATCGGCTTATCGCTGACCCCGGCGATCAGGGCGCGCAGCGCATCGGTGACCGGCGCGAACTGGTCGTCGATCATGAACACCCCATCGTCGCCGACCGACACGCCAATATTGCCGCCGCGTCCCCTGATGACGTGGATGCCGTCGGCGACCTTGGAAATCTGCGGCGCCGCCGCCCGAGCCTGGGCCGGCCCGGTGAAGGGATATGAAACCGCCGCGAGGGCGAGCGCGGCAATAGCGCAAACCATTTGAAAACGAGGCATCGGGCTCTCCGTGTGGTTGGCAGTTTCACTAACGTTATCGGCGGCGGCCGACAGCGACAACCGCGCGGGACACGGCGTCACCGATTTGTGAAGAGGGCCACCCGCTAACAATCTGGAACGCCTATCGCGCCAGTAAAGCCGCCACGATCTGCGCCCACTCGTCGGCGAACGGCAGCGCGGAGAATGGCTGGCCGGCGCTCTTATACCAGCGCCGGGCGTTGTCATCGTCGCCCTCGATCCGGTGCAAATAAGCATGAACCCACCGGCCATCATTGTCGCGCTGGTTCTGGACCAACTCGTGCGCGGCGTTCCAGTCGCCAGACATCTCGTCTTCGAGAGCGGCCCTGGCAAGGGTCGCGCCAGGACCGGCCGCGCGGGCCTCATACCAAAGCGCTCGCAGAGCTTTATCGAGCCCGGCCGGCGGCGCGTCATCGCCCAACGCGGCGGTGAACGCCTCGAGATACAAATTCGGAGCCACTGTTTCTGAATCGCTTGCCATCACCGGTAGAGTTTAAACCACCTCACCCCGTCTGTAACCTGTTGCGGCTTTCGGCCAAGCGTAACCGAATGCCTAAACGGGCCAACTTTAACCCTGTGACAAGAACTGGTTTTGCGGCGCAGGGGAATCCGGTTAGAATATGACCCTGCCGCACAGGTGACGGCATACGGAGACGAGGCGGTTATGAATGTAAGAATATTTGGGATGGTTTTCGGTACTGGCGAGATTGTTATAGCCGCCTTCGTCATCATCATCGTCACCATGTATTTCATGCAGAAGTCGCGCTAACCGGCGCCGGTTTACGGGGCCGCCATCGCGGCCCAACGAACGAAAACTGTCCCCCAATGTGCGCCCGCTCGACCGCTCCGTTCCAATCCCCTAACGTGCTGTCTGCCCCCGGTGATTCGGTGCCGATGGGGTTGTGTTTTAGAGGGGGAGTTAAAAATTATGGCGACTTATTCAATCTGCGTGCTGCCGGGCGACGGAATCGGACCCGAGGTGACCGACTGCGCGCGCCGGGTGCTCGACGCTTTGGCGAGCGCGAACGACGGACCGCGCTTCACGTTCCAGACCCACCCGGCCGGCCATGGCACTTATCTTAGCGACGGCCACGCCATGCCCGAGGCCTCGTTGGAGGCGGCCAAGGCGGCCGATGCGACCCTGCTCGGCGCCATGGACGTGGCGCAGATCCCACCCGGCGGTGGCGACCCTCTCGGCCAAATGCGCAACGGATTGGAAGTCAGCGCCAGCGTACGCCCGTCGCGCGCCATCGCCGGCGTCGCCTCACCGTCCGACATAATCGACTGCGTGGTGGTGCGCGAGGTGACCGAGGGTCTGTATTCGCGCATCGAATATATGGTCGGCGAGGACGCGGCGTGCGCGGTGCGCGTGATCACCCGCGCCGCCTCGACCAAGACGGCGCGCATGGCTTTCGAGCAGGCGACGGCACGTCAACGCGTGGCCAACCCCGTCCATAAAAAAGGCCGGGTGACGGCGGTGCACAAGATAGGTTCGCTCAAACTGACCGACGGGCTGTTCCTCGAGGCCGCTCGAGCCGTGGCAAGCGACTATCCCGATATCGAGTTCGAGACCCGCAATATCGACGCCTGCGCCATGGAGATGATCCGCGAGCCGGCCCATTTCGACGTCATCCTTGCGACTAACACCTTCGGCGATATTCTGTCCGACATCGGCGCCGCGCTCGCCGCCGGTTTGGGCCTGGCCGCGTCGGGCTGCATCGGCGACCGCTGGGCCTATTTCGAGCCGGTGCACGGCACCGCGCCCGACATCGCCGGCAAGGGCATTGCCAACCCCTGCGCCACCGTGCTGAGCGCCGCCATGATGGTGCGTCATTTGGGTGAGACGGCCTGCGCCGACGCTATCGACGGCGCGGTGGCCGACGTGCTCGCCACCGGCGAGGTCCGCACCGGCGATCTCGGCGGTTCAGCCACCAGCGCCGAGATGACCGACGCGATTATTGCCGCGCTGGAGGTGCGGTTGGGATAGCGGCGGCGCCAGGCAATATTCCCTCTCCCAAAAGGAGAGGGCTTCAGCCTGAAGGGTTACTTCAGGACGCGCCCGGCGACCTTCAGCCGTTGCACGCTGTCGCCGGCGAGATGGCTCCAGATGAAGGAATCGCGCACCAATTTATCCACCCCCCGGTCCATCGGGCCGCCGGCGTTATCGTGAATATCCATGCACAGCTCGGTCACCTCTTGCACCGTGTCGGTCGACAGGTTCATCGCTAGGCCGGCATTGGTCGAGTGGACTTTCTGGTCGTGTTCCCAGGCCACGCGCATCACGTAGGACCGCAGCGCCTCGGTGAGCATATTCATGCGGCCGATCTTCAACCGCACCAGCTGTTGCGCCTGCAAGGGCTCGCCACCCGATACGGGGGTGCTGGCTAAGGCAAGCGCCTTCTCGCACGCGGCATCGCAGATACCCAGGGCGTTGGCGGCAAGTTCCAGGTCGCCGAACATGTCGCCCGACGAATCGCCATCGCCCTTGCGCAGGGCGCCGTTGGTCTCGCCGATCTGGTTGGCGACCGGCACGCGGGCGTTTTCGAACACCATTTCGCCATTCTGATAGAAGCGCCAGCCGCTCTTATTGTACACCTTGCCGCGGCTGAAACCGGGCGTGTCCCCCGGCACCAGCAACAACGTGGTGCCATCGCTGAACGGCACCGAGAAGTCGGTGCGCACAATCAAAAAGAACAGCTTGGCGACGTTGCCATGGGCGATGAACTGCTTCTCGCCGTTCAGTATCCAGTCGTCGCCGTCGCGCTCGGCGCGCAGGCGCACGCCCGCCTTGAGGTCGCCCTGCGGCGGCAGACGGTTGTCGGAACCGCTGTTGGCCTCGGTCTGGCCGGAGCCCAGCACGAACGTGTCGTCGGCCAGGAACGGTTTGAGGAAACGCTCCTTCTGGTCGTCGGTGCAGACGGCGGCGATCAGATGGCTCCACTTCCAGCACTGGCTGAAGGTTTTCGACATGGCGCTATCGGCCTTGGCCAGCTCGGTCATCACCAGGGCCTGGGTCACATAGTCGATGCCGTGGCCGCCCTGCTCTTTCGACACCACCGCCGTGCGGAAGCCGAGCTTCGAGCCTTTCTTAACCAGCTCCCAGTCGATGGTGTCCGCCGGATCGGCGATCTGGTCGCGGGCCAACGAGATCGGCGCGATCTCTTCTTGGGCGAACTTCCGGGCCTTCATTTGCCAGGCGGTTTGTTCTTCGTTGAGCGAAAAATCCATAGTTACTTCCTCATCGTCTTATTGTTTTGCGGGCAGGGCTTCGGGGGCCGGGATCAGGCTGGCCGAAAACCCGCCAGGGCTTCGGCGATCCTGAACTTGGCATCGTCGTTGCCATTGCCCGTGTGCAGGAACATCCGCGTGTCGTGGATGTATTTCTGCAGCGGCATGTCGCGCATCACCCCCATCGCGCCGAAGCACTCGGCGGCGTCCTTCGCCGCCCGGTACAACATCGCGGCCGACGCCACCTGGGCGATGGCGTCGTGGGGCAGATCGGCAAGACTGCCATCGGCCCGCGCTTGCGGGTGATCGGCCACCCAGGCCGCCCGCCAAATGGCGCCGCGCGCGACTTCGAGGTTGATCGCAACTTCGGCCAGCTTGGCGCCGATCGCCTGGTGTTCGACGATCGGCCGGCCGCCCTGGACCCGCAGCTTGGCGTAGTCGAGGGCTGCTTCGAAGGCGGCCCGGGCAACCCCCAAATTGGCCGCCTGTGCGATCGGGCTGTTTTCCGGCAACCCCGTCACGTCACCGTCGAGGCGGTTTTCCGCCGGCACGACACAATCGGTGAAGGTGACGTCGCCGCAGGCCCCATGATACCAGCCGCCGTCCCGGTCGATCTCGCGCACGCTAAGCCCCGGCGCGTGGTGGGGCACCAGCAGCAGAACCGGACCAGCATCGGTCGCGGCTTCGACGGCGAACAGCTTGGCGACGGGCGCATTGGCGACCCGGGTCTTGGCACCGTTCACCACCCAGTCGCCGTTCGGCCCCGCCACCGCATTCGTCGCCAGCGCCGTACCGCCAGCCCGCGGGCGATGGTATGCCGCGCCGAGCGCCGTATCGGCGCCGGCTTCCCGGCTGGCATACGCCAAATGGTAGCCCTTATCGTCGAGGAAGGCCGGCAAGAAGCGGCCCTGTTGTTCGGGGCTCATCAGCCGGCCGAATAACAGGCCGGCCAAGGCCGCGGTCTGCGCCAGCACTGCGGCCACATCGGCATCGCCGGCGGCGAGCTCTTCGGCGACCAGGCAGCAGGTCAGCGTATCGGCATCGGCGCCGCCCTCCGCCTCAGCGAGCGCCAGGGTGCGCAGGCCAAGCTCCGAAGCCTTATCGATCAGATCGACCGGCAAGGGCGGGTCGAACGGCTCGAGCCGTTCGGGCTGGATCGCTATAGGGGTGATTTCGTTGGCGACAAAGTCGCGGACAGTGTCACGGATGGCGAGTTGTTCCTCGCTCAGATGAAGATCGTACATGATAATCGCTGTTCTCTTGTTGGAACGGATTCGGGGGGTCGTACGCCCAAGACCCTATTTTTGAACCCGAAGGCGCATCAGCGCAACCGCACGACACCAATTAAACGATAGTGCCGCCTGTCGCCTGGCGCGCCACCTCTTTTAGGGCGCCAGAAAGGCGCAGAGGGGCGATCAAATAATTGCCGCCGAACAGCGCAAACCAGAGGACAGCCAAGCCGGCGATCACATCGGAGGTGATCGGGATGTCTTTGAGCACGGAAATCTGCCCCAGCAGCAAAATCACGACCAGTATGGTGACGACGAACAGCTCGGTTAAACGCAGCCGATAGGAGACCTCGATCCCGCCCGCCGCGGCGGCCAGCGCGATTTCACCGGAGCCGATCGGCCAGAGAATATTCCAGCCGCTGGCGAACCGCAGCACGCCGGCCTTGAAGGCCATGGAGTGGGGGACGCGGGCAATATCGCGCGGCCGTTGCCGGATCAGCCAATCCAACAGCGCCACCTCCAGAGCGTCAATATGGCCCTCGGCGGGGCCGGGCGTCTCGACCCGAAAAGACCCGATCTTGGTGAAGGGAAACATCATCGCGCAATTCCTACAGCCGAACAAAGCAAACAAGACTGTACGGACACCCTCTTCGAAACGCCACCGATGGGTGTTAGCGATGTATCATTGGAAGCAACAGCCGGACGGTAGATGACGCAGCGCCTTGGTGGTGCGCGAGCGTTGGTGGGACGGGAGGGGTAGGCCGGTGAACTTATATTAGGCGGTGTTTGTGTCCGTCAGTAACGGGCGTTCAATAGGAGACTTACAGGACACCCGAATTAGGCCGAACTAGAAAATCGGGGATTTCCAGCAACTCGGAATGAGAATTTCCAGCGTGTTGCGGCGACGGTTGGATGTCCGGCTTCTCGAGTTGGCTCTGTTCGGGCTCGGATGAGTCAGCTTTCGTTACAGAGTGTTTCGGTTTCGGAGGAGAAGGAGTCCATGTTTGTAGGTGTTGGCCTATCGTCTCGTAAAATCGAGGGGCTAGATCTTCCAATTCTTCGATAAACGTTCGGCGCCCAGCAAACCGCCGCGCGCTATACGTTGTAAGTATGACTTCAAACGCTCGTATTTCTGAGCCATGCGTGACCTGTCCAACAATATCCGGCTGCTTCCTCAAATCAGCCAGGCCGAATAGCGAGTCGGACGCGCGCGAGGCCCATATAACTCCAACAGACACATGTTCCGGGTTCACGTCCTTTAACTGTCGAAGTAGCCAGTTCGCGCGGGACACATTCTTCTTTAGTTCACGCGGCGCATCAAGATTCATAGACGCCCTGATTACCCGACTTCTAAGATCAGCCGTTATCTGCAGGTCGGCGGCAGCATTCGGGATTTCGAACGCTGCGGTGAGCAACCCGTTTTCATATAAATCATCGACGTTATCTTTTATCCGCTTGGTCGGTTCGGCTTCGTGAGCGCGAGACAATTTTGTCTGAATCTCGCAGCCAATTATGCGACTCATACGTAAGGACAAGTCTCGTAATTCCTGGTGCCAGGCACTAACGACCACTTAGCCGATATTAGTCCGGCCTACATTGCCACCAGCCTGGATGCGTTCAACAGCAGTTGTCCAATCCTGAGGCATGGATGTGAAACTGCTGATTCCAGCGGAAGGATGCGGAAAAAACCGGATAAACTCTCTGAGTAGGAAAGCTTGTTCTGGATCTGAGATGGCTGCTTGCTCTTGAAGTAATACTGCACTCGTTAAGATGGAGGTCCAAGACAGATGATAAAGCGCTACCCGTCGAGTAAGCTGCTTACTAACTGTAATCGGATGGTGGTCTGGTCTGGCTGAGAACGCGTTGGAGATCGTTATGACAGCATCTAGGGAATTCTCCCGTGCCAGACGGAGATAGCGCTCAATTTGGTCAGCCTCCAACGGATTTCCACCGATCTTGGCTTCGATAAGCGCGGACCATTTTCGTTTGCCGGTTACAACCTCAATCAACCCATCGGGACGGCCTTTTTTTATGCCGTCAGATTCATTGTGAAAGACAACCTCGGTGTAGGTGTTCACCGATGTGCGACTGCCAATTCTAGGGCCAAGTTGCGATAAGATTGCGCTCGACAGAGGCGGCACCGCAGAAAGGGCCGAGAGGAAAATGGAGGATGCCCTCTGCTCCTTGCCGGTCTCGGCAATGACAGGAAATAAACGAGCGACCTCACCGCTTTTAAGCGTCTCTGGAAACTCCATTTTTCGCACCTCCGTCTGCCAACTATAGCGTGGCAAACACATTGATGCGACTTTCGAGCGTGCGAAACCGTAATTATACTATTTGGCGATGTACACCCGTCCGCAGCTGTCGCATCGCCGGGGTGGTGTTGCGAGTGTTAGCGGAGCGGGAGGGGTAACGAAGTAGTAGCGTTAATCTCTATCCGCCCCACCATACTCTCCCGCCTTCTCCTCCCACCTTCGCCCGCGCCAGATCCCGCTGATCTCGGCGTAGCGCCACAGCGCCTCGGCGAGCACTTTGCGCGCCGTGCCGTGGCGCATGCCGTGGGTTTGTTCGAGCTGGCGCGGGCCGATATTGTCGAGCACCACGGCCCACACCAGGCCCAGCCGGTTGGAGGCGCTGATCGCGGGAGTGCGCGCAGTCCAGGCCGATGCCATCTCCGGTCGCGCCCTGGGACGGCTGACCGACGATGATCTGCGCGATGTCAGCGACGATGGCGCGCTGGGCGACGCTCTCGCCAACCTCAATTACACAATTGGACATTTGAAAACCGATACCGCCGACTGGGAGGCCTTCGCCGCTTACGGGGCGCGGACAGCGCGGAACACCGTATGAACGGCTTGCCCCGCCTCGCCGACGACGCCCTTCGTGCCGAAATCAGCAGCGCGTGCTATTTCGCCGCTGTCGCCTGGGGCAAGGCCAAGAGCGCCACCCGCGAGCGGGCCGAGGCAAAACGCAACCCCGCCGGCCCCCTCACCCAGGGCTGGATCGGCTATTACCAATTGCGCCGCACCAGCTTGGCCGACGAGATCCGCATGTATCTGTCCGCCCGCGCTCTCTACCGCGCTCGCCGCGCCACCGCCGAGGCCGAACTCGCCCGCCGCCGGGAACTCACCTATTTCATAAGGGCCGCCGGCACCTCGCGGGCGGCTGTTTCTTCCGGGGTCGACACTCTTAGCGAACCGACGAGTTCCCAACCCACTTGCCGTTGCAACTCAACGGTCGTGACAGTAATCCGCTCCGCGACGCGCTCGTTCCATAAAATCCAGCGCGGCGAACCCGAAAATTCGATCTGTCCAATAACTTCGTAGATGTAGCCGTCTTGGTAGCGACGGAATAGCTTACCAATCATGATCTCATCACCTTCGCTTCTGCGGTTGCGAGAGACATACTGGAAACAGTCTACGCCCGATGTTCAATCGATGCCAATATAGGGTTAACGAAACCATAAGAGTCAGTGGTTACAAAGACTTGCGCAAATATAGGCTTGCAGCGACTCAGAATTTTATGCTCGATTGCGGACATGTTGAAAATTGGCGCCTTAAGTCTCATCGGTTTGGCTGTTCTGGGTTGGTTCGTCCTGGGGCCCAGCCAACGGTTCGAATCCGACCCGCCGCCGACGATCCGCGCTGAGTTGGGTCCGCTCAAGCATCGTCCGGAAGGCCATGCGGCGGCGCAAAATCAATGGCGGGGGCAACCTCAAGCGACACGGATATCCAGCCGGCAAGAGGTTTCCGCCGCACCGGCCCGCGACATCAATCTCCGATTAAACCGCTGAGCCAGACCGCCGGCGGCTCCTGAATGGACGCCCCTGCGCGCCCTGCCGCGCCGATGCCTCTATTGGTGGCGATGATGGTCTCCAGCCAGGTCGCGATCACGATCTTTTTGCCGTCGCTGCCATCCATGGCGGAAGATCTGGGCACCAGCCAGACCGCCGTGCAGATTATCATTTCGGCCTATCTCGGCGCGTTTGCCTTGGCTCAATTGGTGGTCGGCCCCTTGTCGGACGCGTTCGGCCGCCGCCGGCCGCTGTTGGTCGGACTGGTGCTGTTCACGGCCGCCAGCATCGCCTGCGCGGCGGCGCCCAACATCACGTTTCTTATTATCGCACGAATCTTCCAGGCCATGGGCGGCTGCGCCGGTATCGTGATCGCCCGCGCCATCATCCGTGACACCACCGACAGCGCCGGCTCGACCAAGGCGATTGCCTATCTGGGCATGGCGCTGGGCGTGACCCCGGCGGTGGCGCCTCTGATCGGCGGTCAATTGGAAGTGGCCTTTGGCTGGCAGGCGAGCTTTCTGGCGACGGCGGCCCTGGGCGCCGCGGTGACCGTGGCGACCCTCGCCACCTTGCAGGAAACGCTGTTGCCGGCCGACCGCCGCACCACCCGGGTCGGCGACCTGGTGCGAACCTATATGCGCCTGGTGCGCCTACCGGTTTTCGTCGGCTACGGCCTCAGTGTCGGATTTACCGGCGCGGCGTTTCAGGCCTTCATCGCTGGCGCGCCCGTCGCCTTCATCGTCGTCATGGGCGTGCCGCCGCAATCCCTTGGGCTCTATATTATCTCGGTGGCCGTGGCTTACGTGATCGGCAACTTCGCCTCCAGCAGGCTCTCCTACCGGGTCGGCCGCAACAAGATGATCGCAATCGGCAGCGCCTTGAATGTCGGCGGCACCCTGTTGTCGGTTGTGCTCGCGCTCGCCGGCCTCGCCACCCCGATCAGTTTGATCATTCCTTTGATGATCTATAGCTGCGGCTCAGGCTTCGTGGTGCCGAACGCCTTGGCCGGCGGGCTTAACATCGTCGAGCCGGCTAATGCCGGCGCCGCCGCGGCGCTGAGCGGTTTCGCGCAAATGACCTGCGGCTTTTTAAGCACCCTCATCGTCGCCGCGCTGGTGCAGACGTCGTTCCTGCAGGTCGGCCTCGTGATGACCGCCAGCGTTTCCATCGCCTGGCTGTGTTTCTTTTTCCTGGTTACCCGCCGCAGTTAGCGACACGCACTTTCAGCTCTCCTCGGAGCGCCGCGCCGGCGTGTGGCCCCGGCTCATCAGCACGACCCCGACAATCAC
>JBLHHE010000023.1:0-11757 GCA_047616465.1 Alphaproteobacteria bacterium | reverse complement strand
CAAGCTCAACCCCCCTTTGTCGGGCCAAGGCGTATCGATCGCTTCGCCAAAGACCGTCAGTGCCGCCTTATCTGCCGGCCACGGTAATCCGCGCTCATACAATTCCTTAACGGCGGCTCGCGGAACCCCATGCCCGCGAACTTGACCGGCAAGATCGCTGAAACACACGGCAACAAAGCTTTTCGAGTCCATCCCTACCTCCTCGGTACATAGTGAGCCGTTCCCGGCGCGGCGTAACGGTCCCGGAGAGCAAGGGAAACCCGTGATTATTGGCCGTGCCACATATTGTGGCCTTAAAAAGTAACGGCATGTTTAAAGAATAATCCTAATATACTGCTACCAAAGCCGAGGTTCTTTTTCTGATGTTAAGAGAACGCCAATAATCTTGTGGAAGATATAATCGGCTTTATTCCTTATCGAGTTCCGGGTCACGAGAGATCCCCGATCTGCCCGGTAGTTAGGCGAAATTGGTGAACCATGCTCAAACAATCCGATGCGTTAATTATCTTCGTCGTTCTGGCAGCCGTCGTGGGCATTTTTATCGTGTCGAGCAATACCGCCTCTCTCGTGGTTGTTGCCGGATTAGCCATGGTATTCGGCGGATTAATTGGCACGCGCTTGCGTAAACCAAAATCCGCCGAGCAAGATGAAGAAGCGGCCGGCGAGCAGACGGGGCAACGTGAGACCCGTACGGGCGCTGCCGCCGAAAGCGCGGCGGCATCCGCACAGAACGCCAGCGCCTCTCAAGCCAACAGCCCGAGGGCCGCCTCAGCTGCAACGACCACCGCCAAGACTAAATCGGCGAACGACGCCGGCGCGTCATCGCAAGTGGATCTGCTCAAAAATTTGGTCGCCTCGGTCTCGGAAGGCATTACGTTCAAAGATCCCCAAGGTCGTTATATCTCGGCGAACGCAGCGTTTGCCCACATGCTTGGGAGCCGTCCCTCGGAGATAGTCGGCAGAGACGATACCGGTGTGTTCGGTCTCTTGACGGCGAAATCATTGCTGGCGTCCGACGATGCGGCAGCCCAACAGGGCCGAATTTCAACGACTGTGGAAGTACCGCTCCCCTCCGGTCCGCGATTTTTCGAGATTACAAAATCATCGGTCAATAACGACGATGACAGCCTCGAAGGGATCGTCGCCGTGTGGCGCGATGTCACCGAGCAGGCGCTCTATCGGATCCGCCGCGAAAAGGCGATGAGCGAAACGATTATGGCCTTTACCAAGTCCATCGAACTTCATGACGCCTATTTAGGCGATCATGCCCAACGCCTGGCGCATATGGCGGCGGCGGTGACAGACGTGATGGCGCTCGATGACGACATCAGTACAACGGTAGAGCTGGCCGCCTACCTATCGCAGATCGGTAAATTTGGCATCGACCCGGAACTGTTGGGCCAGCAGCGACGGTTTACCGAGAAGGAAATCAAGGAAATTCAAAAGCACGTCCACAACACCGCAAGTTTACTGCGCGATTTAGATTTCGGGCTGCCTGTCGCTGCGACGTTATTCCAAATACACGAACGCCTGGACGGTACCGGCTACCCGCAAGGCCTGAAGGGCGGCGATATCGCGCTGCCGGCACGTATACTCGGGGCTTGTGATGTGTTCTGCGCCCGGGTGGCGCCGCGCTCCTATCGTCCTGAGATTGCCCCTGAAGCGGCGCTGGACGTTCTTCTGCAGAACCCGCACCGATACGACGAGGCTGTCGTGCGCGCCATGCAGCAGGTTATGCAATCGCCGGAAGCCGTCCACATTCTGCCACAGCGGCCTCGGCCATAGCTAACGCGAGAGACGGGCGATCGTCTCGGTTGTCGAAAATCCATCAACCAAATCGGCCAGAACCACGCGGCCGCCATACGAGCGAACAAACTCGCCGCCGACAACCTCGTCGAGGGTGTAATCGGCACCCTTGACCAGAACATCGGGACGGATCTTGCGAATCAGTTCGACCGGCGTGTCGTCTTCGAATACCACGACGGCATCAACCGCGGCGACCGAAGCCAGGACGCGTCCCCGCGCGGCCGCATTCTGCACCGGACGGCCAGCGCCTTTTAGCCGGGCCACCGAGGCATCGCTGTTCAGGCCAATTATAAGACGGTCGCATTGGGCGTCGGCCTGCTCAAGCAACGAAATATGTCCGGGATGAACCAGATCAAAACACCCGTTGGTAAATCCGATCGACAAACCCCGCGAGCGCCACTGCGCGACTTGTTCGGCCAACTGTTTTTCATCAACGATACTTTTAGAAATGGTCGCCGCAACATCCACAGCATCGGCCAGTTCGGCATTTCGAACGACCGCGGTGCCCACCTTCGCGACGACCAGGCCCGCGGCAACATTGGCCAATTGCGCCGCCTCGGCAATTGTCATACCCGCCGCCAAACCGGTCGCCAGCACCGCGACCACAGTATCGCCGGCGCCCGACACATCAAATATTTCGCGCGCCAACGCCGGCAAATGCAGCGGCGCCCCATCGGCGGAAACCAACGACATTCCTTCGGCGCCCCGCGTGACCAAAACGTGGCGCACGCCGCAGATTTCAATCAACCTTTCGGCCGCCGCGACAATCTCGTCCGAGCTGTGCGTCGGCAGGCGGGTCGCTTCGCTGAGTTCTTTGCGATTTGGCGTCAACACATCCGCACCGGAATATTTGGCGTAGTCGGCGCCCTTCGGGTCGACAATTACGGGAACGCCTGCCGCCTGTGATGCCGCGATAAGCCGCTGGATTACCCCGTCGGGCAACACGCCTTTGCCATAATCGGACAGGATCACAGCGCCCGGTCCGGGCGCGGCCAACACTGAGGTAGCGCCCTCAACGACAGTTTCCAGCAATTCCTTGGCAAGGTTGCCGACGGTCTCGTCGTCGACGCGCAACAGCTGTTGGCTACCGGCAATGAAGCGGGTTTTTACAGTTGTCGGACGATCCGAAGCGACCAGTAATCGGTGAACGGTCCCACCCACACCGGCAAGCAGGTCGCGCACCTGACGTCCGGCGGGATCGTCACCGATAACGGCCACCAAATGCGCCCCGCCGCCAAGCGCGGCAATGTTACAAACCACGTTGCCCGCACCGCCGATAGCGTGCGCCCGCCGGCTCACATTCAACACAGGAATAGGAGCCTCGGGCGAGACCCTATCGACGTCCCCATAGACATACTGATCGAGCATCACATCGCCGATACACACAACGGTGACATTGTTGAGCTTCGGCAACCAGCTGTGCAGGCTTTGATTCTTAGTCATCCGCTAATTAATAGCAGGTGCGCCGGGCAGACGTCACGTCCCGCTGTCGTTCGGCGCGGCGGCTGTGCATAGGATATCGCCGAGCGGTAGACTACAGTCTGAGTTACGCAACATGGCCTATATATTGGTGACCGGTGGAGCCGGCTACATCGGCAGCCACACTTGCAAACAGCTGGCAGATGCCGGCGCCGGCTCAGCTTTGAAAGCCAGCCCGGCATATTTCGGCGAAGCATTCTAACGCCAGCATTTTATTCGCGCGGCGCGTGTTTTGCCAGAATTCGCTGCAATGTGCGCCGGTGCATATTTAACCGGCGGGCCGTTTCCGACACATTACGATTACATTGCTCATAGACACGCTGGATATGCTCCCAGCGCACCCGATCCGCCGACATAGGCCGTTCCGGCGGTGGCGGCAAAGCCCCTTCGTCGCTCAACAGCGCCGCGGCCACCTGGTCGGCGTCCGCCGGTTTGGGCAGATAATCGATGGCGCCGGCTTTGACCGCGGCGACCGCGGTGGCGATATTGCCGTAGCCGGTCAAGACAATCACGCGAACATCGCCGCGCGTCTGACGCAATACTTCGACCACCTCGAGCCCGCTGCCATCGCCCAACCGCAAATCGACAACGGCGTATTTCGGACGGTTAGCAATAGCGAGCTGCTTCCCCTCGGCAACGCTTTCAGCCGTCGCCACCGTAAAACCGCGACGCTCCATCGCCTTGGCCAACTGGTTGCGCAGATTCAGTTCATCGTCGACGATCAGCAGCGACATATCGTTGGACGACGACACAGTATCGTGTGCGGAAGCTTGTATTTCCTGCGTCATGAGCATCCGATTACCCCGCCGGGGCGTTAACATCAAGACTTACGCGCTGCCATGTGATCACCACCTCACCCCCATCGACGCGCCCCCCGGCGCCCCGCAGGTTGCGAACGGCGAGCCGGCCACCGGTACGTTGCAACAGCGATTGGGCGATGAAAATTCCAAGTCCCAGATGCCCTTCACCCCGGCTTGAAATATAAGGCTCACCAACACGGTCGAGCACGGCGGGGGCAAACCCCGGACCATCGTCGCGAACCGTAACCGTGATCAGATCGACATTCCAGGCGATCTGCACGGTGACGCTCTCGCGGGCAAATTGCATCGCGTTTTGTACGATATTGCCCAGCCCATGATTGAACTCTGGACTATTCGCGACAATGGGCTCGGCGCTTTCATCGTCACTGGCAGCGTCGATATTCAGAGCGATGCTATCCACACGATGACGGTCAGCGGCTGCGCGCACCAGAGCCGATAACAGGGTTCGCGCGAACGGATCCCCGCTGTCGTCGGTCGCCGGCTGCACGGACAGCTCGGCCAGAATCTCCCGGCAACGGACAGCTTCCGCCCGCAGAATTTTTATGTCCTCGGCGAACGGGCTATCTTGCGGTATCTCCCGGCTTAGCTCGGTCGCCGTGACCAGGATGGTCGAGAGAGGACTGCCGAGCTCATGGGCCGCCGCCGCCGCCAAACCACCTACTGCCGATAACTGTTGCTCGCGTGCCAGCGATAGCTGCGTCGCCGACAGGGCGTTCGACATACGCCGGCTTTCGGCGGCAAGACTTCCGGCATAAACCGCCAGAAACAGCGTTCCGATCACCACAGCAGCCCATAAACCCCACACATACAGTCCGGGCAATTCCAGGCCGAGGGCCGACCAGGGCAACGGTAAATGGCCAAACACCAAAGCAGTCGCGCAGATGATAACCAACCCGCACAGGATCGCCGTGGCCCGCCGGGTCAGAACCGTCGCCGACACGGTCACCGGTCCTAAAAATAAAAGCGCAAACGGGTTGGTCAAACCGCCGGTGAGATAAAGCAGAAGCGCCAGCTGCAGGGTATCGATCGCCAGATAGGCCGCCGCCTCCCATTCCTTCAATCGGCCCTGCACCGGGCGGCGGAAAGTCATCGCCACATTGAGCAGTACCGAAACGCCGACAACCGCCAGGGCAGCGTTCATCGGCAGCGGCCAGTCCAATCCGAAACGCACCAGGAACAGCGCCCCGAGCTGCCCAGCGATGGCGGCCCAGCGAATTCTCGTGAGTGTGCGCAACCGCACACGGCCCTCGGCATCGGGCACCGAGCGGCCGCCATAGCCATATTGTAGCGGTACCGCCGGTTGCTTATGTTCTGTCGATTCAGCCTGTGCCATGTCGTTCAGTGCGTCGATATGATCCGATTATTAAGCCGTAATGTTGAGCGCCTGGGACATCAATGTCGAGGTTGAGACGCGGCACTGCCGCTCACCGCGGCTTCCTCGAAGGTCGCCATACCGGTGTGGCAGGCCAGGGCGGCGCGCACGATGTTGATCGCCAACGCCGCGCCCGACGCCTCGCCCAGGCGCATATCAAGGTCAAGCAAGGGGCGCTTACCCAGTCGCCGGGCCAGTTCGCGGTGGGCCGGTTCCGCCGACAAATGGGCGACCAGGCAATGGTCGAGCAATGCCGGATCGATGGCGTGCAGCACCAACCCCGCCGCCGTACAGGTGTAGCCGTCGAGAAGTACCGGGATCCGCGCCACCCTTGCCGCGATCACCGCGCCCACGATGGCGGCGATTTCCTGCCCGCCGAGGCAGCGCAGCACGTGCAGGGGATCCGTCATCGCCGCCTTATTGATAGCCACGCCGGCACTGACCACCGCAATTTTGGCGTCGAGCACCGCGCCTTCGACACCGGTGCCGGGGCCGGTCCAATCGGCAGCCTCACCCCCCAGCAGGGCATGACAAATCGCCGCCGCCGCCGTGGTGTTACCGATCCCCATTTCGCCCAGAGCCAACAGCTCGATATTGTCCTCAACCGCCATCATTCCGTAGGTAATGGCGCGCGCGCACTCGCCCTCGCTCATCGCCGGGCCTTGGGTAAAATCCTGGGTCGGCTGATCCAACGCCATCTCGTAGACCCGCAAATCGGCGTCAGCCATCGCCGCCAGTTGATTGACCGCGCCGCCGCCCGCAATAAAATTCTGCACCATCTGGGCTGTTACATCGGACGGAAAGGCCGAGACGCCATGCACGGCAACGCCATGATTGCCGGCAAACACGCAGACCCGGGGGTGGTCCACCCGTGGCGGATAGCGGCCCTGCCACAGGCACATCCAGTGAGAGATTTTCTCCAGCATACCCAGCGCGCCCGGGGGTTTGGTCAACTGTCCCTCGCGGGCCTGGGCCATTGCACCCGCTTCCAAATCGGGCCCCGGAAGGCCGGCCAGCAAGTGGCGGATTTCATCGAATGTCGCCGCGCCGGGCTCGGCGGCACTGGAGGAATCGGAGGCGTCGGTCATTTTTAACTCACGGCTGATACGGCGGCGTTGCCCGTTTCGAAAGGACGGCCTTTGTCCTATAACAGGGCCATGAACGCAAATCCCGAACCGTCAGGCCGCCAATCGCCGGGCGGCGAAACCCAATCCTCGGATATCGGCGCGCAGTTTCGTCTCGCCGCCGCGTTTCTGACGCGGCTTCCCGTCGAGCGGACAGACAGCGCCGACGATGCCCCACCGGCCGATCTCGCGAGCGCGATGTGGCTGTTCCCAATTGTCGGGGTCGGCATCGGCGGCGTCGGGGCGATTGCGCTGGCAGTGCTCGCGTGGGCCGGTGTCCCCACAGCCGTCGCGGCGACCCTGGCGATTGGCCTCATGATCTGGCTCACCGGCGCCCTGCACGAAGACGGGCTGGCCGACCTGGCCGATGGCTTCGGCGGCGGACGGGCGCGCGAACAGAAACTGGAGATCATGCGCGACAGCCGGCTCGGCACCTACGGTGTGTTGAGCTTGGCAGTGGTGACCGTCACTAAGATCGCTGCGTTAGCGACCATCGCCGCGGTCGATATTGGCGCGGCGGCAGGGGCGCTGATCGCCGCGGCCGCCTGGAGCCGTTCGATGTTCGCGCCCACCATGCGGTGGCTGCCGCCGGCGCGCGACGACGGTCTTGGCGCGATGGTCGGCACCCCCACCGAAGGCGACACCTGGAAGGGCCTAGCGCTGGGCGGCTTAATGGCAGCGCTGATGCTGATCACCCCGGCGGGCGGCGGCTTACTGATCATCTTAGCGGCCGGCGGCGGCGGCGCGTTTGCCATCGGCTGGCTGGCGTTACGCCAGATTGACGGCTATACCGGTGACGTTTTGGGAGGCGTACAACAGGCAGCTGAGGCAGCGGTCTTGATCGTTGCCAGCGCCGTCATCATAGGAAACGCAGCATGACGACACGTACCCGTTGGTGGTGGGTCCGCCACGCGCCGGTTACCTCGACCGGGGGACGCATTTACGGCAACACAGACCCGGCGGCGAATGTCGAAGATCCGCCGACCTATGCCGCCCTGGCGCGCTTTCTGCCGCGCGACGCCACCTTGGTCACCAGCCACCTGCAGCGCACCCATCAAACCGCTGATGCCATCCGCGCGGCCGGCCTGGATATGCCCGATCCAACCATCGAGGAGGACCTCCAGGAGCAGAATTTCGGCGACTGGCAGGGCCGCAAGCGCGAAGACGTCTACGCCGAGCTCGACCCCAAGCATTTATTTTGGCTGGCGCCCGCCCGCACCCAGGCCCCCGGCGGTGAAAGTTTCGTCGATCTGATGGGCCGGGTCTCGGCGGTGATCGAGCGCCTGACGGAACAGCATTCGGGACGCGACATTATCTCCGTGGGACATGGCGGCGTGATCCGCGCCGCAATCGGCCACGCCCTAAACCTCGATCCGGAAGTCGCCTTGGCCTGTCAGATCGACAATTGTTCGGTGACGCGGCTCGATCATTTCGGCCCCACCGAGAGCCATCCCGACGGGGCCTGGGCGCTTTTCCACGTTAATCAGCACGCCACATCGGAAAGCATACTAGCGCCCGATCACACTGCCATGTTAGCGTTGCTCCAGCGCTAGAACAGGGAAGTCCGGTGCGGTTGCGTTTTTACGAAAACCAACCAATGCCGGCGCTGCCCCCGCAACTGTAACGGCGAGGCTAGGCGTAACACCACTGGCGGTAATCACCGCTGGGAAGGACGCCACGGACCCCCGACCCGGAGCCAGGAGACCTCTTTAGCGCGTAACATTAACACCGGCACCTCGGGCGGAGGCAGGGCGGTTGACGAATGGTTATGCGGTAGTGCCCGCACAGACGGGCCTTCTCCCAGCGATTACGCTGGTGCTTGGCGGTGCGCGCTCCGGCAAGAGCCGCCACGCCGAAGCGCTGGTGCGAACCCATGCCGATGCCGTCGGCCTGCAGCCGGTCTATATCGCCACCGCCGAGGCCGGCGACGGCGAAATGGCCGAACGGATTGCCGATCACCAGGCGCGCCGCGGCGCTTGCTGGCAAACCGAAGAAGCGCCGCTGGCGCTCGGTGACGCCATCACCGCGCACGCAAATAACGGCCAACCGGTTCTCATCGACTGTCTAACCCTGTGGCTCAGCAACATTATGCTGGCCGGTCTCGACATTGCCGCCGAGACCGCCAGCCTGCTCGATTACCTCGGCAACACGCCCGGACCGATCGTGTGCGTCGCCAACGAAGTCGGCCTTGGGATCGTGCCCGATACCGCCCTCGGTCGGGCGTTTCGCGACCATGCAGGCCAACTCAATCAGCAACTGGCGGCGCGCGCCGACCGGGTCGATTTCATCGCCGCCGGCCTGCCGATTACCCTGAAAACATCTAGCCAAACTGGATAGCTGCGTATGCAAAAAATACCCGCCACCGTCATCACCGGCTTTCTCGGCGCCGGCAAGACCAGCCTGATCCGCCACCTGCTCGAGCACGCGAACGGGCGTCGCCTGGCGCTGATCATCAACGAATTCGGCGATCTGGGCATCGACGGAGAAATCCTAAATGGCTGCGGCATCGAGGGCTGTGACGAGGGCGACGTCATCGAGCTATCCAACGGCTGTCTGTGCTGCACCGTCGCCGACGATTTCGTGCCGACCATCACCGCCTTGCTCGACCGGCCGGAGCCGCCCGATCACATCGTCATCGAAACGTCGGGACTGGCGCTGCCGAAACCGTTGCTCAAGGCGTTCGCCTGGCCCGAAGTCAAAGCGCGCACCACGGTCGATGGCGTGGTCACGGTGATCGATGCCGCCGCCGTCGCCGCGGGCCGCTTCGCCGACGATCCCGAAGCGGTGGCGGCGGCGCGCGCCGCCGACCCTTCGCTCGACCACGACAACCCCCTGGAAGAGCTGTTCGCCGATCAAATCGCCTGCGCCGATCTGATCATTGTCAACAAAGCCGATTTACTGAACGGCGAGGGCGGCGACATCGACACCGCCCTCGCGCAATACAGGCGGGCCGGGGTCAAAACCGTGAACGCCACCCACGGCCAACTCGACCCGGCGCTGGTTCTGGGTTTGGACGCCGGGGCGGAGGACGATCTCGCCGCCCGCCCCAGCGTTCACGACGACGAAGACGACCATGACCATGACGATTTCGATAGTTTCATCGTGTCGTTGGGGCCCATCGACGACCCGGCCCAATTGGAGGTCCGTCTCACCGCCGCCGTGACGGCGCACGACATCTTCCGTATCAAGGGTTTCGTGGACATCCCCGGCAAGGCGCGGCGGCTGGTGGTGCAGGGCGTCGGCACACGCTTTCAGCAATATTTCGACCGGGACTGGCGCGACGGCGAGGCCCGCGGCAGCGAGTTGGTCGTGATCGGCCGGTCCGGCATGGACCGCGCCGCCATCGCCACGGAAATCGCCGGCTGATGCATCTGCTGGCCGCCACTCCGGGCGCTGTCGACGATGGCAGCGAGGCCGTCGATCTCGGCCAGACGCCGGGCGACATCGTCGTGCTCAGCGCCGCCGACACTGAAATCGCCTGCCTGGCCATGGCGCAGGCCGCGCGCCTGTCGAGGGACGGGGCCGCCCCCAGCGTGCGTTTGGCGAATTATTTGCGCCTCGGCCATAATTTGTCGGTCGATTTGTACACCGACCAGGTGATCGGCAACGCTAAGCTTGTGATCGTGCGGCTATTGGGCGGGCGCGGCTATTGGAGCTACGGCGTCGATGAAATCGCTGCCGCATGCGCGTCGGCGGGTATACCCGTCGCCTTCCTGCCCGGCGACGACCAACCCGACGCCGAGCTCACGCAGCTGACCCGTCTCGACGAGGCTGCGGCCCATCGCCTGTGGCAATATCTGGTCCAGGGGGGCACCCCAAACGCGGAAAGCTTTCTGGCGTTTGCGGCAACGCTGATCGGCCATGCAGCCGATTGGAGCGAACCGAGGCCGCTGCTGCGCGCCGGCCTCTATTGGCCCGGCACGCCGACCCCAACCCTGGCCGATTTGCAACGCGATTGGCGGCCAAAAGCACCGGTCGCCGCCATCGTTTTTTACCGGGCGCTGGTCCAGGCAGGAAATCTAGCGGTTGTCGATGGCCTGATCGCGGAGCTGAAAACCGCCGGCCTCAACCCGTTGCCAGTCTATGCCAGCAGCCTGAAAGACCCGGTCGCAGCAGCAACCCTGGCGAATTTACTGGCCGCGGCCCCGCCCGCCGTAATCCTCAATACTACCGGCTTCGCCCTGACCGCGCCCGGCGGCGACGCCAACCGGGGTCCCTTCGCGGACACCGACGCGCCGGTTCTGCAGGTGGTCTTCGCCGGCTCCGACGAGGCGAGTTGGCGGGCTGGCACCAACGGCCTGGCGGCGCGCGATATTGCCATGAATGTCGCGCTGCCCGAGGTGGACGGGCGGGTTTTAGCGCGCGCCGTTTCGTTTAAGGGGCGATCCCGGCGCGACCCGGATACTGAAACCGACGTCACCGTCTACCAGCCGGTGGCCGACCGGCTGGCCTTCACCGCCAAATTAGCCGCGGCTTGGGCCAGCCTGCGCACAACACCCCCCGGCGAGCGCCGCATCGCGCTGGTCCTGGCCAACTATCCCAATCGCGACGGCCGGCTGGGGAACGGCGTCGGCCTCGACACGCCGGCCGCGACGATGACGGTCCTGAAGGCCCTGGCGGCCGCCGGCTATCACCTCACCGGCTTGCCGGCAGACAGCGCCGCCCTGATGGACGCGCTCGCCGCCGGCCCCACCAACGCGACCATTGTGGGGCGGAATGTCCGCGAGACCCTGCCGCTGCCCGATTACGAAATGTTTTTCGCCGCCCTGCCGACGGCGGTGCGTCAGCAAGTGCACGAGCGCTGGGGACCGCCCGAGGCCGATCCGTTTTTCCGTCCCGCCGATACCGAATGCGGCGCCTTCGCCATTCCGGCACTGCGTTACGGTAATGTGACCGTCGGCGTGCAGCCAGCGCGCGGCTACAACATCGATCCGGTGGCGAGCTATCACGATCCGGCCCTGGTGCCGCCGCACGGCTATTTCGCCTTCTATGCCTGGCTGCGCCAAAGTTTCGCCGCCCACGCCATCGTCCATATGGGCAAGCACGGCAATCTGGAATGGCTGCCTGGCAAGGCAGTGGCCCTAAGCGCCGAGTGTTTCCCCGAGGCGGCGTTGGGACCGATGCCCCATCTCTATCCGTTTATCGTCAACGACCC
>JBLHHE010000022.1:0-11791 GCA_047616465.1 Alphaproteobacteria bacterium | reverse complement strand
TGGTCGGCGGGTCGGCGGCGACGTGGGTCGCCGACAGCGCCAGCAGCCCCGCGGGCCCGTCGCTGCCATGGGCGGTGACAATGGTCATGCCGGTTGCGCGCTGGCCGATGGCGCGCCAAAATGAGCCCGGATCGATTAATTTCTCGTCTGTATCGCCGCCGCTAGACATGGCGCTTGCCCTTACACTGCCGTTTATCCGCTAAGTTGTGCAAGTTAGGCCAGGGGATTGGCGGGAGGCAAGGCGGCCGGAACGATAGCCTGCGGCGGTAATTTCCCGCAAAATTGATTATCTTGCGCCCCGACGATTGAGAAATCGGCGCACTAGTCCTAATTGTCCCAGTATCGACCCGGTTGTAAGGAAATTGAACGCTATGAGCGAAACCCGTCAGTTGCATCTCGGCGCCTTCATGCGGCCGGCGACCATCCACACCGGCGGCTGGCGCTATCCCGGCGCCTATCCCGATGCGAACTTTAACTTCGCCCACATCAAGCATTTCGCCCAGAAACTGGAGCGCGCGAAGTTCGACGCCTTTTTCATGGCCGACCATCTGGCGGTCCTCAACATGCCCATGGACGCGCTAAAGCGCAGCGCGACGCCGACCTCGTTCGAGCCATTCACCCTTCTGTCTGCCCTGGCCGCGGTGACGGAGCATCTCGGCCTGGTCGCCACCGGCTCGACCACCTATGACGAGCCGTTTCACGTTGCCCGCCGGTTTGCCTCGCTCGACCATATCAGCGGTGGTCGGGCCGGCTGGAACATTGTCACCACATCGAACCCGGATGCCTCGCTAAACTTCGGGCTCGAAGAAGCTCTCGAACACGGTGACCGCTACGCCCGCGCCCGCGAATTCTACGATGTGGTCACTGGCCTGTGGGACAGCTGGGACGAAGATGCCTTTCTGCAAAACCCCGAAAGCGGCGTCTATTTCGATCCCGCGAAGCTGCACGTGCTCGACCATAAGGGAAAGTATTTCTCCGTACGCGGGCCGCTTAATATCGCCCGCCCGGTGCAGGGCTGGCCCTTGATCGTGCAAGCCGGATCGTCCGATGCTGGCCGCCAGCTTGCGGCCGAGACCGCGGAGGCAGTGTTCACCTCACACTCTGGCCTTGCCTCGGGTCAGGCCTTCTACGCCGACGTGAAGGCGCGCGCCGCGAAGATTGGGCGTAACCCCGATCATATCAAAATCCTGCCAGCCTGCTTCGTTGTCATCGGCGACACGGTGGGCGAGGCGCGCCAGAAACGGGCTAAACTGGACAGTCTGATCCACACAGACAGCGCCATCGCGTCGCTGTCGATTGCGCTGGGCCATGATGCGTCTAAATTCGATCCCGATGGCCCGCTGCCGGAAATTCCCGAAAGCAACGCCAGCAAGAGCGGGCGCGCCCGGGCGATCGCCATGGCCGAGCGGGAAAATTTGACGGTCCTCCAACTCGCCCAGCGGCTCGGCGGCTATTCCGGCGCGGCGATGGTGGGCACGCCCGAGACTATCGCCGACGAAATGGCGGAGTGGCTCGAGACAAGGGGCAGCGACGGTTTCACCGTGATGTTTTCCCATCTGCCTGGCGGGCTTGACGATTTCTGCGACCGGGTGGTGCCCGAGTTGCAGCGGCGCGGGCTCTTCCGGCGCGAATATGAGGGGGCCACATTGCGTGAAAATCTCGGCCTGCCACGGCCGAAGAACCAGTTCTTTTAATATTGCTGCCGGCTGGAACCGGCCGAACGGTAGAGATAAACACGCGTTTATTGGTCGCAAATGGCGGACTATGTTGGCACCATCGCGATCATGCTTAACGCAATGTTAATTTCGCCGGGGATAGATCAAGCCCATGGTTATTGAAGTGCAGGAGGGGGCGCCTGAACCCGTGCCCGCAGAGTCGGATGTCGTGCTGGTCGTCGATTTGGATGGCACGCTGATCCTGACGGATACGCTGCATGAGGGGCTGGTAAAACTTCTCAAAGACCGTCCCTTCGACATGTTGCGACTGCCGGCCTGGCTGAGTGCGGGCAAAGCGCATTTCAAGCGCGAGGTTGCCACCCGCGCGCCGCTCGATGTGACATTGCTTCCCTATAACGAAACGGTGCTCGATCATGTGCGCGCGGCGCGGGCGGCGGGTAGGCGAACAGTACTGGCGACGGCATCCGATGTGTCTGTTGCCCGTGCGATCGCAGAATATCTCGGCCTGTTCGACGAGGTGATCGCCAGCGAAGCCGGTAACAACCTGTCTGGCGCCCACAAACGCAATGCGCTGGTCGAGCGTTTCGGGGTGGGCGGTTTCGACTATGTGGCCAATGCAGCCGTCGATAAGCCGATATGGTCGGCGGCGCGAAACGCGATCCTGGTAAACGCGCCGCCCGCACTCGCTTCTGATATCAAGAACACCAAAGAACATGTTGAAATACTGACTAAAAAAGAAAATTTTAGGGCGTCTCTGAACGAGGCTGCGCGGGTCTATCAGTGGGTCAAGAATATACTCATCTTTGTCCCCATCCTGGCGGCGCAACAATTCAGCGGCGCCAGCCTGTTACATGCATCCCTGGCTTTCCTCTTCTTCAGCTTGGCGGCATCGTCGGTTTACCTGATCAACGATCTGATGGATTTGGAGGCCGACCGCCGTCATCCCCGTAAGAAGCAACGGCCTTTCGCTTCGGGCCGGTTGGCGTTGCTTCCCGGCTTCCTGACAGCCGTCCTTCTAGGGTTCGTGTCGCTTGTCGGCGCATTCCTGGTGGGGGTGGAATTTGGGCTGGTGTTGATCGCTTATCTCATTGTCACGGGCGCTTATTCGCTCTGGATCAAGCGCCAGCCTTTGGTCGACATCATCGTCCTGGCGGGCCTGTATACGCTACGCATTGTCGCCGGCGGAGCGGCGACGGATACGCCGCTGACTTTGTGGCTGCTGGCTTTTTCGATGTTCTTGTTCGCCAGTTTGGCGTTTGCCAAGCGCTATGCCGAAGTCGCCGACGTTTTTGGCCGCGGTGAAAGCGATGTCGGGGGGCGTGGCTACCGGGCTGGCGACCAGAACGTTCTGATGGCGCTGGGAACGGCTGCCGGCGTGGCGTCGATCGTTACCCTGGCGCTGTTCGTGAATAATCCCACGGACCCCGATTTGTATGGCACGCCTCAGATGCTATGGGGCGTCTGCCCGGTTCTGCTGTATTGGGTGGCCCATATTTGGTTGACAGCCCAGCGCGGCGCGTTGACCGACGATCCCATTGTTTTTGCGATTACAGACCGGTCATCGCAGGCGGCGCTCGTCATCGCGTTGATCCCGGTTGCGTTGGCAATTTGGCTGTGACCAGCGGCCCATACCCGTCCTGGGGGAGAATTGATTTCGGGCCGCAAACCGGTGCACGGTTCGACCAACGGTCAGAGCCGTTACCAGAAATTGAGGCCGGTAAAGCATTGCTGCCCTATGGCAACGGCCGCAGCTACGGCGATAGCTGCCTCAACACCGGCGGTGTGCTGATCGATTGCCGCCACCTGGACCGCTTCATTTCTTTCGACGCGGATAGTGGCGTACTGCGCTGCGAGGCCGGTGTGCTGCTGGCCGATATTCTCGATGTCGCCGTGCCGCGCGGCTGGTTTTTACCGGTTAGCCCAGGCACCCGGCTGGTTACCATCGGGGGCGCCATCGCCAACGATGTGCATGGCAAGAACCACCACCGGGCCGGGACCTTCGGGTGCCATGTGCGGTGCTTCGAACTGCTACGTTCCGATGGCGGCCGTCTGCTCTGTGCGCCCGACCAAAATCTGGAATATTTTCAGGCGACGATCGGCGGGCTTGGCCTGACCGGTCTGGTCACCTGGGCCGAAATACAGCTCAGACCGATCGCCAACGCCTATATCGACCAGGAAATTATCCGTTTCCACAATTTGACCGAGTTCTTCCGCCTGTCCGAGGACTCCAACGAAGGGTTCGAGTACACCGTCGCCTGGATCGACTGTTTGGCGAAAGACGTGTCCCTGGGGCGAGGACTGTTCGTACGCGGCAACCATGCGCAGTCGATAGCGAGCGCTGCCCCCAAAGCGCCGCGCGATGGCCCGTCGGTGCCGTTCGCCCCGCCCGTATCGCTGGTCAACCAATTGAGCCTGCGGGCGTTCAATGGGCTCTATTTTCGCAAACAGCGCGGCGACCGCGCCGAGGCTCAAGTCCATTACAGGTCGTTCTTTTATCCGCTCGACGCCATCGGGGATTGGAACCGGATGTACGGTCCAAAGGGGTTCTACCAATATCAGTGCGTCCTGCCGATGGCGCAGGGCAAAGCCGGTATGGGCGAAATTCTGCAAAAGATCGCGGCGGCTGGAATGGGGTCGTTCCTCTCGGTACTCAAGGTGTTCGGTGATCATGCCTCGCCGGGATTAATGTCATTTCCACGATCTGGGGTAACATTGGCATTGGATTTCCCTAATTCGGGCGACAAGGTTCGCGCCTTGATGGATCAACTCGACGCCATCACCAGCGCTCATGGCGGGGCGGTCTATCCGGCCAAGGACGCCAGAATGCCGGCTAGCTTGTTTCGGCAGGCCTATCCGGGGCTGGAAGAATTTTCGAAATGGGTCGATCCGGCGTTTTCGTCGTCGTTTTGGCGGCGCGTAGGCGGCGCGGCTAATCAGGATAATTGTTGATGAAAAACATTGTAATCTTTGGCGCCTATTCGGCGATTGCTGAAGCGACCGCGCGACACCTTGCGCCTTCGGGTGGACGGTTCTTCCTGGTGGGGCGCGACAGCGGCAAGCTGGATCAGGTGGCCGCCGATTTAAAAGTCCGCGGCGCGCAAGAGACGCACATATTCGCCTGCGATCTGGCCGTGCCGGCGCAAGCGGCGGCGTCGATTGAGGCGCTATATGGCGCTTTCGATACGGTCGATGTGGCGCTGCTGGCCCATGGCACGCTGCCCGAACAAAAGGCCTGTGAAGCCGATGCCGGACTGACCCTCGCCGCCCTGGAAATCAACGGGTTGAGCCATATTGGTCTGCTGACATCGCTGGCCGAGCGGTTCGGACGGCAAGGCAATGGGACTATCGCCGTGATTACATCGGTCGCCGGCGACCGGGGCCGTAAGAGCAATTACGTCTATGGCACGGCCAAGCGCGCGGTCAGTATTTTTCTCGATGGGTTGCGCCACCGCCTGGCGGGAACGGAAGTCCGGGTGATCGACATTCGGCCCGGTTTCGTCGACACGCCGATGACCGCCGAATTTGACAAAGGCGCCTTATGGGCCTCGCCGGACAAAGTCGGCGGCGATATCGCGCGCGCCATCGAAAAGGGTCGGCCCGTGGTTTATTCGCCTTGGTTTTGGCGCTACATCATGTTGATTATCCGCAACGTGCCGGCCTTCGTGTTTCATAAAACGAATTTATAATAGATCGCATGATCGAGACGATCCTCACCCCGTGGCGTGTGAAATGGTACTCCCGCGGTGCGTTGCTCGCCCTCGCGGCCGCCTTCCTGGTTATACTGGTGTCGGGCTCGGGGACGACGACGCTGACCGGGCGCATCGGCGGCGATTATCCGTCGTTCTACACGGCCGGCCAGATCATTGCCGATGGCAAGGCCGAGACCCTTTACGAAGTCAGTCAGCAACGCAGCTACCAGAAAGAACTGGTCGGCGATGAAAGCGGTGTTTTGGCGTTTGCCTATCCGCCCCATTTCGCCCTGCTTTATGTGCCGCTGTCGAAATTGCCCTTTCGGCTATCCTACGCCGTCCATACCCTGGCGATGGTCGCGGCCTTGGCGCTGGCGTGTCTGCTGATCCAGCGGATTTATCCCAACCTGATCGCCAGCCCGTATTTACTGTTTTTTCTAGCGTTGACGGCCTATCCGATTTTTCGCTCGGTGATCGGCGGCCAGAACACGGCGCTGTCGATATTGTTGATCGTTTTGTGTTGGTACAAGGTTTTGCACAACAAGCATTATCAGGCGGGCCTTTATTTGGGCCTGCTGTTGTTCAAACCCCAATTCGCCGTACCCCTTGCCGGGCTGTTCTTTCTCTCCGGGCGGTGGCGGGTATGGCTAAGCGCCGGCGCCACCGGCATCGTTTTATTTGGGGTTAACAGCGCGCTGCTGGGGCCGGCTTGGTTCGTCGATTGGTTCGATATCATCGCGGCGTTCTTGGGTGCCGACGCACGGACTAATTTTGGCGAACTGGTGTCGTGGCAGGGCTTTCTTCAGGCGGTCATGGGGCCGGGCAATAGCATCGCCATGGCCCTGGGTTGGGGCCTCAGCGCGGCAACCATTCTCGCCATATCATGGGTCTGGTATGCGGGCGGGCGACAGGCGGATTTCAGTGCGCAACTGGCGCTGGCGAGCATCTGCATTGTTCTGATCTCGCCGCACACTTTGTACTATGACAGCGGTATCGTTTTGATTGCCGTTGTCGTTTTGTTGGCGCGCTTGGGCCGGTTGAACGCCAATGTCATATTAGGCGTTTGGGCTGCGGGGCTTCCGCAATTACTATCGCCGTCTCTCGGGTTCAGCTTGTCGTTCGTCCCCGTTGTTGTGATGCTGGGCTTTGCGGTATTTTATTTGTGGTCGAGCGGCGTAAAAAAAACGGGAGTACAACCCGTTTAGCGACGCCGGCCGACAGTTAGTTTAAAAAAGAAAATAATAAGGGGGAGAGCATCATGAGTGCGCAAGCGCAGGGTACGCCGTTTCGTCTCGAAGAAGCGACGATCGACGAAATGCATGCGGCGATCAAATCGGGCGAGACGACTTGCGTCGAAATCGTCGAAGCCTATATCGCGCGGGCGCGGGCCTATAACGGCGTCGCCAGCATGCTGGTCACGCAAGACGGCGCCCCGGTGCCCGAAGCGACCGGCACGGTACGCGCCCAATCGCCGCTGCGCTTCCCCACCGAGACCATCGCGGCTTCGACGGTGCTGCCCGATCTGGATAAATATAAAGGCCCGCCGCTTGAATTCGGCCGCATGGAGGCGACGGCTTCTGACCCCGAAGTGCAGCAGCAGTTCGGCATGATCGCCGGGATTCCCAATGCGGGCCAAGTGAATGCCCTGACGACCCTCAACATTCGCGGCGAGCGTTCGGTCACCTGCCGCGGCGATTTCGACCGGCACCCTTCCGAGGGGCCGTTACCCGCCGGTGCGCCGCCGGTCTGCGAGATGTTCCGCCACATGCCCGACGCGCTGGAGCGCGCCGCCGAGCTGGATGCGGAATACGGTAGCAATCCCGATCTCGAGGCGATGCCCATGTACGGCGTCACATTCTCGTTCAAGGATCCGTTCGACACTAAGGATATGCGCTCGACCGGTGGCGGGGATGCGGCCTACGACATCGATTTCCCGGCCCGCGACCACGTTCTGGTCGAGCAGCTGCGCAACAAGGGCGCGATCATTTTCGCCAAGGCGGTCAACACCGAATATAACGGCAGGGCTGGCGATCCCGGTGGCGGCCGGCATACGCCCGATAAGGTGTTGCCATCGACCCTGGGCTTTCAGCGCAGCACCTGGGGCGGCAACCCGTCAAATTCCTACGACACCACCCGCGCCGCCTCGCTGGGGTCAAGCTCCGGTTCCGCCGTTTCGGTCAGCACCAATTTGGTGATGGCCAGCCTGGGCGAGGAAACCAGGGCGTCGTGCCGTGGACCGTCGAACCATAATTCGGTGGCCTTGATATTACCCCACAAGTCGATGCTGGGCTTCGATGGCGGCGCCATCGGTGCCGACATTTATTGCGACCGTAGCGGCATCCACAGCCGCACCATCGCCGACTGCGCCAAAATACTCGACGCGCTGAAAGATCCCGAAGAGGGCTATTACGATCCGCGCGATCCCTTCACCACGGTGCCGCGTTCTTCTGTTTTGGATACGCCTTACGCCAGCCACATCAAGATGGTCGGCGATCCCGGCGCGTTGGCCGGTATGCGACTGGGGGTGATCCGGGAATCGATGATCTATCCCAAGGACTCGAAAACCGAAGAGCCGATCTGCACGGCGGCGGCGCGGGAAGTCAAAACGGTCTTGGGCGAGCATTTGGGCGCAACGCTGGTGGAATCGTCCGATCCCCTGTGGCAACCCGACCCCGATTTCGAGCCCATGAAGACCGATTTTCGCCAGGCGCTGGCGCGGCTGGTGCCGGTCTTCATGCCCGATCTGATGTTCCGGCTCAGGCCCGACGGCGAGCCGGTGTTTGGTGATTTTGCCGCGGCAATCGTGCCGACCGAGTTCAGGCCCGGAAAGGTCTTCGGCTCCGGCGACATGACGCCTATCGACTATATGGTGGAGATGGCCGAGGGGCGCATCGCGCCGCCCTCGAACCTGGACCTCGGCACGATCCAGCATCAGGAAATGGCGATGGCGTTCCGTTTCCACATTCCGCAATATTTGTCGCGGCGGGCGGCGGACTGGAAAGAACGGGGCTTCACCGAAACCCTGGTCGATTTTCCCAGCCTCAACGAACGCTCCAAATTCTGGGGCGACGATCAGCGCGCATCCTTTAAAAACTGGGAGGAGGTGGCCGATCCGCGCAATCCCCACGGCCATCGCCAGGGCGTCAACGAGAGGATTATGCTGCGCGAGCTACTGCGCCGGGTCGATATGATGGTGATCCTGGAGAACCATCTGGATGGGCTGGTGCGTCTGCACACGCCGTGGCCTCCGGGGATCATCGGCGGAGCTTCCCAATACGGAATTGAGCACAATCTGCGCCCCGAGACTTTTAATGGTCCGAATGCCGGCCTCACTGAGGTGCTGATCCCGGCGGGTTATGTCAGCACCGCCTACGACCCGGTATTCGCGCTCAACGAGGACGCCACCAAGTATATCTCGGTGCCGTCCCACACGCCGACGATAGCGCTTGAACCTGGACTGCCGTTCTCGCTGGTATTCCGCGCCGAGCCGGGCAAGGAGGATATTGTCCTAAAGGTAGCCTCGGCCTATGAGGCGGCCTCCAAACGCCGGGTATCGCCGCCGGCTTTCGGGCCGTTGCCGGGCTAAGGGTGCGATGTCATATTGCGTCTAATATCTAGAATCTTTGAAGGAGCACGCCATGCCCATCATTGTGCGCGGTGCGGAGGTCGCGGCTGAACCGGTCGGTTCCGGGGTCACGATGCAATCGCTGCTATCGCCGGAAAATACTGGCTCTGACAATGTTCTGCTCGATCTCATATCGTTTACCAGCGGGGCCGCGTTCGAGCTTGCTTTGAATGACGACGCGTTTGGCTGGCTGCAGGTTCTCGAGGGATCGGGCACGCTCGCGGGCTATGACGCGGACCTAAATCCCAACGGCGTGACATACCTGCCGCTGGGCTATGGGGGCACTTTCAGCGCCATGGCAGACGGGACCAAATTATTGGTAGCCACGGTGCCGGCCGCGGCGCGCTTCGACCCGGATATTGCCGCTACGCCAAACGAGCTCCGCACTACCGATTGGTCACACGAACCGGTGCTGCAATCCGAACACGACGAACGCAGCCGCATCTACATGGCGACCCGCACGCTGACTGGCACCGGGGCGTATCGCGGCGAGATGATCCGCTACCCCGCCGGAACCGAGGCGCCGGAGCACCATCATGAGGGCGCCGAACATTTTCAGTACGTTCTCCAGGGCACCGGAACAGCATCCTTGGCGGGTGAGCTTTGCACGCTGGGCGCCGGCGATGTGCTCTACAATTTCGACAAGGAAGTTCATTCCTTCCACAACGATAGCGACGGCGAGTTTATTTTCGTCGAGTTCTTCGTGCCCGGCGGGTGTAAGACTGTTTGGGCGCCCGGCGCCAACCCTTGCGCCTGGCTGCCCACAGGCGCCGACATTATGGGACGTCCGCCGGCGCGCGACATCGCCTATCATGTGCACGGCGAAGATAATGGAATCTAAGAAAAATAACCCTCTCCCCTAGCGAGCCGGGCGCGAGAACTAGTTGGTAATAGCCTTACCTATGGTGAGTTCGTCACCGAATTGACACAAAGTGGCCGTAAGCAGTTACACACCTAGTCTCTGGTTGCGTGGGTACCGTTATGGCACTATCTGGCGTGAGGGCGCGCCGGTCTTGGCGCGATGATCAATTACATAATTTGGCGAACGCCTTAAACCGAAAGTTGGTTCGATGAAAAAGATTCTGATAGGCATCCTGGCTCTTGTTGTTCTTGTTGTCGCGGCGGCGGTAATTGTGCCGTTTTTCATTCCGTTGGACGCGGTCAAAGAGCAAATAACCACCCGAGCCGAGGAGGCGACGGGCCGCAAGCTCACCATCGCCGGCGATTTCGATCTGTCGATTCTGCCGCGGGTTAGGATCAAGGCCGGTAATGTCACCTTCGCCAACGCGCCGGGCGCCAAACAGGCCAACATGCTGGAACTTGCCGAACTGGAAGTCGGCGTCTCGCTGTTTCCCCTGATTAGCGGCCAAGTGGAAGTGTCGTCGTTTGTATTGATCGACCCGGTCATCAATCTGGAAGTCGATGCGAAGGGGCGTCCGAACTGGCAGTTTGAAGATAAAGAGTCTTCGAAAGGCTCTGACGAAAAAAGCAAAAAAAGCGGTGGCGGCGATAGTGGCGATTCCAAAGGTCTGCGCGAGATCAGCCTGGGCGATGTACGGTTGGTGAACGGGACCGTCCGTTTTTCCGATGCACAAGTCGGCACCAGCCAGGAAATTCAGTCGATTAACGCCCAGATCAATCTGCCGAGCCTCGATCAAGCGCTAAGCGCTGACGGCTCGTTGGCGTGGAACGGCGAGACCATCGATTTGAGCCTGAAGGTGGACCAACCGCGCGCGCTGATGGAAGGGGCATCGACGGGCGTGGAAACTTCGATCAAGTCGTCCCCCGTGACGTTGGACTATAAGGGCACCGTCACCAACGCCAAGCCGGCCGCTGTAACCGGTGATATCTCCCTGAACGTTCCCTCGATCCGTAAGTTGGCGGCGTGGGCCGGTAAACCCATCGAAGCCGCTGGCGGCGGTCTGGGGCCGCTTTCGATCAAGGGCACTCTGGACATGGCGGGTAAGAGCATCGCCTTTAGAGGCGCTAAAATTTCCATCGATAACATGAACGCCACCGGCGATTTCGAAGTCGATACCAGCGCCAGCGTGCCGTCGATCGTCGCGTCCCTGGAAGTCGATAAGCTGGATCTGAACACCTACCTGCCGCCCGAGAGCGACAAGCCGGCCGCCCCATCTTCTGGGGGTGGAGCTGCCGCCCCAGCAACGGGCGGCGCGTCGGCGGGGCCGAGCGACTGGAGCGACGACCCGATCGATTTTTCCGCGCTTAAGCTGGTCAACGCCGATCTCAGCTTTGTCACCGGCGGCATATTTGTCAAAGAGATCAAAGTGGGGCGGACGGCGCTGAAAACCGTGCTGTTGGGCGGTAAACTTGCCCTCGACCTTAACGAGATGGCGCTTTACGACGGGCAGGGTACGGGGCGTATCACCGTGGATGCGGGCCGTAACACAATTACGCAGAAACTCGATCTTAAAGGCGTGCAGGCGGCGCCGTTGCTCACCGATGCCGCCGGCTTCGACCGGGTCGAAGGCACCGCAAACATCGTTACCGATGTGACCACCCGGGGCGCCTCGCAGCGGCAATTGGTATCGGCGCTGAACGGTAAGGGCAGCATTCAGTTTTTGGATGGCGCCGTGCGCGGGATCAACCTTGCCGCCATGTTGCGCAATGTCTCTAGCGCGTTTCTCGATTCCTCTGCGAAGGAAACCCAAAAGACCGACTTCGCCGAGCTGGCCGGTACCTACACGATCACCAACGGCATCGTTAAGAACGACGATCTGTTCCTGAAATCGCCGCTCCTGCGGATCGATGGGAAGGGAACGTCGGATATACCCAAGCGC
>JBLHHE010000021.1:0-11883 GCA_047616465.1 Alphaproteobacteria bacterium | reverse complement strand
ATTTATGGGGAGAAGAAAGCGGTCGATTCTGGAGATAGGAGTGCATTAATGAATCTAGGGATTTCATATCGTATTAAAGGAGATATGGTCGCCGCTAAATATTGGTTTGAAACTTCCCTTGAAAAGGGCGACGACGATGCAGCATTAGAATTAGCAAAATTATATATGGTTAGTGAAAAAGAAACTGAAAAGGTTAAGTATTATTTAGATATAGTGGCAAATTCTAATACAGCTTGTATTGCCTCATCTGAGGAAGCAAAAAGTATCATCGCTTCGCTTTGAGCCCTGTAGTTTCTTTCGTGATCACTTACCGGAAACTGATGCTGCCATGAACGGTCCAGTCAGTGAGCCTGAGAAGTTCTTTCGTGAACTAGGGGGTTTGCACGATGCTCGGATTCAGCAGGTCCTCTGGAGTCCCGAGCATCGAGAGATTGCTTTCACTGTAGATGACCTAAACAGCAACTCCGAAGGGTTCCCGGAGTATCAGGGTCTGTTTCCTCAAGTTGTGATTCTGGAGGGCGTGGCGGATATCACGGTGTCCTTTGCCCCCATTGAATCGCACCTTAACGTCTATGATTTTAAGGTAACCACTGAATCTGCTTCTCAACTGCGTGTAGATATCAGCTTTTGGCCGGGGGGGAGCATCAGCGTGCTTTGCGCGGAGCTTCGGTTGGAGGACCCCGAGGGGGCACCTGAATCTCTGTGTAAGTGATTATTTGCGGCGATAGTATCACCAGTTCGTCAATCAGCTGATCGGCGGACCGATCCAGGTGCCGTCGCTGGCGGTTTAGGGCTCATCGCACGAAGATCGTGGCGCTGATTGACCGTTGAAACCTGGCGATCCGCCGATCCCTCGTGGATAATGATAGTGCAGGATCGAAAGGTTATAGTCATGAAAGCAGAATTTGATTCCGATGACTTTCTAACCCGTCCAAATTTTCACGATGGATATTTGAAGGGCATAATGCTCGAAGCAAACGACCAACTATCGCTTCACTGTGAAATCACTAACAGTACGATGGTCCAGATATTAATCCCAAGGGTTTCAGTTGTGCATGCAAACAATTTTCGAGAGGGCAATATAATACTTGGTTTTCGAATTTATACCGGCGAACAATATCGGAGAGAAATGATTGGCCAGGCCGATAATTCTGTTCAGCAGTTTCGCGAAGATATCGATCAGGGTTTATCAAAAATTGCTGAACACGGATGGTCATTGTTTGAGCTTGTAAGTTCTTACGGGTGTGAGTTGCTGGTCTTATTCGACGGCAAGAGGGAAGACGTGAAATTCATCGCTGCCTGATGCCATATTTGTCACACTGAACGGTGTTTAAACCGTATCAGTCCCGTAATACAGAGAGACCGTGTGGACCGCTTCGGCGAAGAACAGCCAGCGCTCCACAAGC
Source organism: Alphaproteobacteria bacterium (assembly GCA_047616465.1). Taxonomy (GTDB): domain Bacteria; phylum Pseudomonadota; class Alphaproteobacteria; order UBA6615; family UBA6615; genus JABDJY01. The sequence continues at coordinate 10,477 of JBLHHE010000021.1, read as the reverse complement.
AGTCCGGCGCCCGCCGATATCACCGCGAGCAACCCCAATAGCGCCGCGGCCAGGTCCGGCAATTGGGTCGCCCCGGCGACCAAGACCACCGGTATCGCGCCGCCGAGGATAAGCGCTATACGCCGCAGGCGCTGCGCGTGTTTGCGGGCGATTTTGTAGCCCATCTCGCGCATCAGGTAATTGTCGCCGGTATGGGGCGCTTCGAACAGACGAACCTTGCCGAGATGACCCAGCCCGGTCGCCGATTCAGCGGTGGCCTGGGGCGCGGCGCTGTCGATGGCTTTCCAATAAGCCAGCTTTATTGTCCAAGCAGCCGTCGTGAGAATTGCTGCGGCCCAGCCGCTCCAGGCGAAGCCAAGGCCGAAGGCGCGAACGCCAAAATGAAACAACAGGGCGCCGCTGGCCAGGGCCAATCCCAAATAGACCGGCGCCACCCAGGGCGTGTTCCATCGGGGTATGGCGCGAAGGCTTTGGTAGATCATCGCGGTGCAAAATACGGTAACGACTGCAAGCACGGCAGCTGCGGCCACGAGACAGGCCCAAATGCCGTCGTTTTGGGTGAGAAACACCCAGCCGATGGCGGCGAGGCCCGCTGGGATATAGGTGATTACAGCGACGACGCCCTCGCGCGATAGCCAGGATGACCGCCACTGGGTAAGTCCCCGCCAAGCCCGCTCGGGGTGGCCCAGATGCAATGTGGAGGCCAGCAATCCGACGGTGATCAAGGACAGAGCGACGGCGAAGGCGGCCAAGCCGAACCAGCGATGGGCCGGCATATCGAAGAACAGGACAGCGACACCGAGCCAGGTCAGCAACCCATAGCCGGCGCCCGATGCGGTGGTGAAGAAAATAACTGAATAAGCAGGGGTCACGGAACCAGGAACCTTGTTTTAGCGCGACAGCGCGCGGTCGACCCAGGACAGGAAACCGCGCCCGGTGGCCGTCACCGGCTCGGCTTCATGATGGGATAAGGACGCCAGCGCTCCGGTGTCGCCGGCACTTGTTTTGGCCGGTCGCGGCGGCAGGTATTTATTGACCGGCTGCATGCCCATCTCGGGCATCAAATCGTAACCGCCGCGCTCGGCCACCAATTGCGAGACTTCCGAGTTCGGATCGCCCAAATCGCCGAAATGGCGCGCCGAGGCGGGGCAGGTGGAGACACAGGCAGGCACCCGGTCCACCTCCTCAAGGTTTTCGTTGTAGATACGGTCGATGCACATTGTGCACTTCTTCATTACCCCATCGGTGTAGTCATACTCGCGCGCGCCATAAGGGCAGGCCCACGAGCACAGCTTGCAGCCGATGCAGGTGTCGGGATTGACCAGGACAATGCCGTCTTCCTCGCGCTTATACGAGGCACCGGTGGGACACACCGTGACACAGGCCGGCTCGTCGCAGTGCAGGCAGCTCTTGGGGAAATTGACCGTTCGGCCTTCAGCGCCTTCACCGGCTTCGAAGGTGTGGACCCGGTTGAACCAGACCCCCAGCGGGTCCTCTCCGTAAGGCTCGAGATCTGTCAGCGGCGCCGAATGGCCGCCGGTGTTCCATTCCTTGCAGTTAACCGCGCAGGCGTGGCAGCCGACGCAGGTATCCAGATCGATCACCAGACCGAGTTTCTTTTGCGGCGCGGTTTGGGGAAGACTGGTCATGATCCGCCCCGCTTCCGCCGCCAGTTGCCCGCCGGCAGGAACTTTGCGCCGTAGCGCAGGATCGACGGGCGTTTCCCAACGCCGGGAATTTTTCCAAGCACCGGAAACTGAGGCGCGCTTTCGCCCTCTTCGCCTGGCTCGGCCTTGGTCAGGCGCACCTTCAAATCGAACCAGGCCGCCTGGCCGGTCACCGGATCGGCGTTAGCGTAGCGATGGCCGTTTTTGGGTGGCAGCAGATCGGTGATCAAATGGTTGAGCAGGAAGCCGCGGCGCGCTTCGGGCGCATTATCGTCGAGGTTCCAACTGCCGCGCCGCTTGCCGATGGCGTTCCAGGTCCACACGGTTGCCTTGTTGCAGCCGGACATGGATTTGATTTGCGCCTTGATGCGGCCGTAGGGGCTCTCGACCCAGGCCCAATCGTCGTCTTCGAGACCGGCTTCAAGAGCGGCCTCGGCGTTGACGTACAGCTTGTTCCAGCCATGGATCTGGCGCAGCCACGCGTTCTGAGATCCCCAGGAATGGTACATCGCCATGGGCCGCTGGGTGAGCGCGTGCAGCGGGTAGGTGTCGTCGTCGCTGAACTCTTCCTCGAACGGCGCATACCAGATTGGCAACGGGTCGAAATGGGTTTCGATCCGGTCGCGATGGGTATCGGGCGGTTGATGAAGACCGTGTCCCTGGGCCGCCAGGCGGAACTTTTGCAGCGGCTCGCTATAGAGCTGCAGGATTATCTGCTCGGCTTTCGGGATCCACCCCATCTCGGCGGAATATTGCAGATAGCTCTGATTGGCGAATTTGTAGAAGCGTTGCTCGGGCGCCAACTCCTCGTGCCAGAAACAGCCATTCTCCACATAACGGTCGAGTTGATCCGGGTTCGCCGCGCCGCGGCCATGTGATTTTCCGTCCTCGCCGCGCCAGCCCGCCAGCGGACCGACGCCGGGCGTGCGTTCGTGGTTGGCGATATAGTCCTTGTAGCCGCCGCTGTAACGGGGATCGCCGGCGTCGTCGACGAAGGCCGGTAGGCCCAGCCGTGCGCCAAGATCGATCAGCACGTCCTGGAACGGCCGCACGTCGCGGTCCGGCGCAACCACGGGCTGGCGGATTGAATCCCCGGGGCCATCGGCGTTAGAAATCGGCCGGTCGAGCAGGCTGATGGCGTCCCAGCGCTCAAGATAGGTGGTGTCGGGCAGGATCAAGTCGGCATAGGGCACCATTTCCGAGGAAAAGGCGTCCGAATAGATAATCTTAGGAATGCGGTATTCGCCGGTGTCCGGGTCGATGTCGGTCAACATCTTGATGGTCTCCGACGTGTTCATCGCCGAGTTCCAGCTCATATTGGCCATGAACATGAACAATACATCGATCGGGTAGGGATCGGCCGCCCAGGCGTTGCGGATGACCAGATGCATCATGCCGTGCGCCGACAACGGGTATTCCCACGAAAAGGCCTTGTCGATGCGCGACGGACTGCCATCGGCCTCGACCAGAAGATCCTCCGGGCCGGTGATGAAGCCCAACGGCGGCCCTGGCATGGGGGTGTTGGGGGCAAGCTGGTCGCTGCGCCCGGCGGGCTTTGGTCCCGGCGGCGCCGGCCGCGGGAACGGCGGCTTATAGCGAAAGCCTCCGGGGCAATCGATGCTACCGAGCAGCATCTGCAGCATGTGGATCGCCCGGCAGGTCTGAAACCCGTTCGAATGTGCCGAGATACCGCGCATGGCGTGCATCGATACCGGCCGGCCGATCATCTTGTCGTGGTGGCGTCCTGCCCAATCGGTCCAGGGCTGATCGATCTCGATGGTCTGCTCGAACGCGACATGGGCCAGCTCGGCGGCAATGCGCCGGATTGTGGCCGCATCGATTCCGGTTCGCTCGGCGACGGCGTCGGGCGCGTATTCCGCGTCGCTGTAACGGTCGAGCAGCAATTGGAAAGAAGGGACAGCAGTACCTGTAAAGTCACTGCTTAACTGCGCTAGATCGAAACTGCCTTGCATTGCCGGTGCAATTTCCGCCGCAAGCGCACTGGCCAGCTTCCCGCTGTTCTGGTCGACCGACATGGGGTCACCGTCGGCGTTACGCATGAACATACCGTCATGGGCCTCACCCGGCGCCTGGTAAACCAGCCAGGGCGCGTTGGTGTAGCGCGCCAGATACTCGAGATCGACCTTGCCGGCGCGCAGCAGCTCGTGGACCAAGGCCAGCACAAACAGACCGTCGGTCCCGGGCCGCACGCCGAGCCATTCGTCGGCAATGGCGGAATAGCCGGTGCGCACCGGATTGATGGACACAAATTTGGCGTCACCCTTGGTTTTTAGTTTCCCCAGGCCCGCCTTGATCGGATTGGAATCATGGTCCTCGGCGACCCCAAACATCATGAAATAGCGGGTTCGTTCCCAATCGGGTTCGCCGAACTCCCAGAACGATCCGCCGATTGTGTAAAGTCCGGCGGCAGCCATATTGACCGAACAAAACCCGCCATGGGCGGCATAGTTGGGGGTGCCGAACTGGGTCGCCCAGAAGCCTGTCAGTCCCTGGCTTTGATCGCGGCCGGTAAAAAATGCCAGCTTGCGCGGGTCCGTGCGGCGGATGTCGCCGAGCCATTCGGTGGCCGTCGCCAGGGCTTCGTCCCACTCGATCTCGACAAACTCGTTGGAACCGCGCGGGCCGACGCGCTTCAACGGCTTCGACAGTCGGGCGGGCGAGTAGTGCTGCATGATGCCGGCCGATCCCTTGGCGCACAGCACGCCCTTATTGACCGGATGATTCTTGTTGCCTTCGATGTAGCGGATAGCGCCATCACGCAGATGTACATTGATGCCGCAACGGCAGGCGCACATGTAACAGGTTGTGGTTTTGACTTCGTCGGAGATCGTCGGCGAGGTGTCGATGTTCTCAGGCGAGCTGAAGCTGCGGGTGTCGTCGGGCATATATATGGGCAATCGGGCTGGGGTTTAAGTAAGGGTGTCGATCTGCTCGTTGGTCAGGCTGCCAGGTACGATAGTGACCGGAATGCGCAATTTGGCGATGATTTTTTTCATGAGGAATGTAATCAACGGACCGGGTCCGCGTACGTTGGTTGATGCCGCGAGCACCAGTATACGTATTTGGCTGTCTTCGTCGATCAATTGGACCAAGGCGGATTTGGTGCCGCCCTCCTTGATGTAGAGGATCGGCATTTCGCCGCCGGTCAACTCGGTGACGGTCGCCGCGTGTTCCTGCAGCAATTGCTCGGCTTCGTCACGCGCTTCTTCGCGCATCAAATTGCCGATCGCCGCCCAATGCTGAAAGTCGGCCTTGCGGATGACACGCAGCAAGCCGACACGGCCCCCGGTGCGCTTTGCCCGGCGACTGGCGAACCGAAGCGCGACCCGCATTTCGGTCGTGTTGTCGACGACAACGAGAAAAACGTTTGGCTGGCTCATGTCGTCGCGTCGACCTCTCGGGGCGGCATTTGGAGTATCGGTTGGCAGTTGATCGGTCATAGCAGGGCTACACGTTGCGGAAGACAATGCCGGCAAACCACCCTGCGGCCAAGGCGATTAAAATCGCGATCACGCCATAGAAAGAAGGGTGTTGGTTGGCGAACTCGAACACATTGGCTTCGAAGCCGGTTTTGCGTACCAGTAGGGGGGTGTCAGTGCGGTCGATGATGGCGCCGTCGATGACCAAATATATCGTTGCCGTATATTCGCCGATCGGCACGCTAGAGGGAAACTCAACTTGAGTACGGAACAGACGGTTACTCAGAAATTTGATCTCGCCGAGGTCCGGATTAAACAACCCCACCCGTTGCTTGTTGCGGATAAGGGCGGCCGCAAATACAGAGACCTCATTTTGTGAAGCCGATGTCAGAGGATTAACAGATAGGTTTACCGCGCCAATCTGTTCATGCTTCAGCACCGTGTCGGGTAGTAAATCGACAAGCGGGCGCGATGCCGCAACATGGTAAAATCCGGGCACCTTCTCAAAGACGAGACTGTCTCCATTGATCCAGATACCGCCGACGCGCCCCTTTCGGCGCACGACGACCTGGCTTTCCGGTGCGCGCACGACGACAATTATGTCGCCCACCCCCTCCGTTGCGCCAAACAGCAAGACTTCGGTGCCGGTGAACCCGGTCGTGATGGCGATCAAATCGTCGCTGAGGTCGGCAACAAGCGCCGACGTGCCTGTTGTTAGAGTCTGATTGGGCATTTGGCCCGGCGCCTGGCCCGTCGTCTGACTCTGTGCCGACGCCCCCGTCATACCCATAGCCAAGAGCAAGAGTATTGCTATGCGGAGAAAGGTTCTCATCCGCCAAATCCGGAAATTTCACTGATCGAGAATAAGTCGAACGGTGTCGATATCAGATCGTAGGCAATCTTACCGCAGACAATTAGAACCATCAGCGCCAACAGGCCGCGCAACTGTTCTCCGCGCAGCCGGCCGCCGACTTTCGTCCCAAATTGAGCGCCAATCACCGCACTGGTCAGCAATATCAGCGCCAACACGACATCGACTGTTTGATTGGTCGTCGCCTGCAGGAAAGTGACGTTGGCGGTGACGAAAATAATCTGAAACAGCGATGTACCAACCACGACCGCCGTGGGCATGCCCAGCAGATAAATCATGGCCGGAACCATGATGAAGCCGCCACCGACGCCCATGATTGCTGCCAGAATGCCGACCAGAAATCCGATGCCAATAGGCACCAGCGCGCTTATGTACAGGCGCGAGCGGCGGAATCGCATTTTAAAGGGCAACCCGTGCAGCCAGGTATGCTGATGTAGTTTTCCTCTGGTCGCCGTTCCGGCCTGGCGCCGCAGCATGGTTCTGCCACTCTCGAACAGCATCAACGTACCAATGGCGCCCAGGAAAACGACGTAGCTCAGGGCGATCAGCAATTCGACTTGTCCCAACTGGCGCAATAGCGTGAAGATCACGACGCCGACACCGGACCCCGCGAAACCCCCGACCGTCAGTACCAAACCCATTTTGAAGTCGACATTGCCGCGCCGCATATGGGCCAAGGCGCCGGACACCGAGGCGGCGATAATCTGGTTCGCCTCGCTGGCGACCGCGACGGCGGGCGGGATGCCAATGAAGATCAATAGCGGGGTCATCAAGAAGCCGCCGCCGACGCCGAACAATCCCGATAGAAAACCTATGGCGCCGCCCAAACCTAAAATCAGGAACACGTCAACCGACATTTCGGCGATCGGCAAGTAAATATTCATCGGTCGGCTAACTTTTGTCGCGGTGTGAGGATCGACAAGTTCAAGTGCTTTCGCCGGTCTCCACGGGTAGCCCGGCGGCCGTCCAAGCCAGAAGACCACCGGTCATGCGGTATATCTCGCCCTTGTAGCCGGCGGTAATCAATTGTTCCGACGCCAAGCCACAACGCCGGCCGCTGCGGCAATGGAAGATCAGGGTTTTGTCTTCCGGCGGCGATACCGCGCTGGGGTCGAATTGCGATAACGCCATGAGGGGCACGCCGGCGATATGTGCCACGGCATATTCGTCGGGCTCGCGTACATCGATGACGTAGGCCGTACCGTCTTTGAGTTTCGCCAGAACCTCCGCGGGTTCGTAGAATTTTACTTGCTGCGTCATTTTGGTAGGGCCTCTGGGTTTTAAGGTGTTGGCTGTGTGCTGTCCTTGGAAGGCTCTGCTGAAGATATCCGGCTCAAGCGCCCGAAGCGCTGCGACGGCCTGCGTCGGCGGTCGTCCGTGCGGCGGGAGCATCGTCGCTACAGTAGAGTTCGTACAGGGTCTTTAAGACTGCGTTGGCCTCTGCACTCGCGATCGAATAGAAAATCGTTTGCGCCTCGCGACGTGTGTGCACCAGATTGTCGCGGCGCAGGCGTGCGAGATGTTGCGATAGGGCCGACTGACTGAGATCGACCAACCGCTCGAGTTCGCCGACGGATTTTTCATTCTCGCTCAAATGACACAAAATCAAGAGCCGCCTGTCGTTCGCCAACGACTTGAGTAATCGGCTCGCTTGTCCCGACTTCTCTTTGAGCGCGTGAATGTCCATAAAATTAGTATATTCGCATATTAGAAAAACCGTCAATCTAGTTAACCCAAATTTGGGGCTTGCGGCGTGGACCGATAACCGCACTATGCGCACCATCAACATTTCCAATCAGGTTCATTCATGGATGTTCTCGACACGTCCGGGCTTAAATGCCCCTTACCGGTTTTGAAAGCCAAGAAAGCGCTCAAGGCTTTGGCGGCGGGTGACCGGCTAACGGTCATCGCGACCGACCCCGGTGCGATGAAGGACTTCCACCATTTCTGCGAGGCGACCGGCGATTCCTTGGAACAGGCAACCGAAGCTGAGGGCGTGTTGACCTTTGTCATTAGTAAGGCGCCATGATGTTGGTTCCGTTCGCGCCGGAAGCGGCACTGTGAAAGTCGATAATGTCGCCTACCGCACCATTTGGTGCGACGACGATGGCTGGTCGGTGCGAATTATCGATCAAACCCGGCTCCCTCACCATTTCGAAGTCGCGACACTGACCTCGCTGGACGCTGCGGCGCAGGCGATACGCACGATGATGGTTCGTGGCGCCCCGCTGATCGGCGCGACGGCGGCGTATGGGGTGGCCCTGGCGATGCGTGAAGACGCGTCCGACGCTGGCCTTGAAGCGGCCTATGAGATGCTGATCGCCACCCGCCCGACCGCGGTCAATCTGCGCTGGGCGCTAGAAGATATTTGCGCGCGGTTGCTCAGCCAACCCCGTGATTCGCGGGTTGGCCTGGCTTATCGGCGCGCCGGCGAAATTTGCGACGAGGATGTCGCGATCAACAGTTCGATCGGCGATCATGGCCTGACCTTGATCCGCGATGCCTATGCGGCCACTGGTCAAGAACGACCGGTCAATGTGCTGACCCATTGCAATGCGGGCTGGTTGGCCACGGTCGATTGGGGTACGGCGCTGTCGCCAATCTATAAGGCGCACGATTTGGGTATTCCGGTCCATGTCTGGGCCGACGAAACGCGGCCGCGTAACCAGGGCGCCGCATTGACAGCCTGGGAGCTAGGCCGTCACGGTGTCTCCCATGCGGTGATCGCCGACAATGCGGGTGGTCACATGATGCAGCATGGCATGGTCGATCTGTGCATCACCGGCACCGACCGCACAACATCGCGCGGCGACGTCGCCAACAAGATTGGCACCTATTTAAAGGCGCTGGCAGCGCACGATAACGGCGTGCCGTTCTATGTCGCGTTGCCATCGCCGACCATCGATTGGACGGTGAGCGATGGGGTGCGCGACATCCCCATCGAACAGCGCGACGAAACCGAGGTCACCCACATCGCCGGCCGCGGGCCCGATGGCGAGGTCGTTTCCGTGCAACTCACCCCGGATGGGACACCGGCGGCCAACTATGCCTTCGACGTCACGCCGGCGCATTTGATCAGCGGGTTGATCACCGAACGGGGGATCACCTCCGCCAGCGCTCATGGCCTGGCTGCGATGTTCCCGGATCGGGCGCCGTTCGCAAGCGCCGGTTAACGCGGTGTCGCGTCGCCGCCATCGACGATAATTAGCTCGTTCTTGGCCACGCCGGGCGCCCGGCGAAAGGCTGCGGCGCTGGAATATTCATCGGAATTGAAAAAAGTTTCCGCGTGTTCCATCGAGTCAAATTCGATGACGATGTAGCGTTCGAACGGCGGCGCGTCGCCTTCAAGCACCTTGAAGGCGCCGCCGCGCGCTAACACCCTGGCATTGTATTTTTCGAATAGCACCGGCAGCTCGTCGGTGTAGTTCTTATAGGCTACCGGATCTTTGATATTTGCGCGGGCCAACCAATATGCGGGCATGTTTTGTTTTCTCCTGAACAAGGGTTTTTCGTTAGCGCTGCATAGCGCTTCGCTGCGATGCGCGAAAGAGCGGAAATTATTCGGCGGGGATCGCCGGTAACGATTTCAGGTAGATGGCAATCGCCGCCACATCGGCATCGGTAAGTTTGCCGGTGGCGTCTTCGATCACGTCGGTCATGGCGCCGCCGGCGAAGTCACCGTCGGGCTTGATGCCGATCTGCAGGAACGACACGACATCTTCGATGCTCCACTCCTTGATCCCCAATTTTGCGTGCCCGGTGATGTTGGGGACGGGTTTGTTGTCGGGGCCCTTCGGATTGCCCGACAGCGCCCGGTCGCGTTGCAGTGCGCCAAAGACATTGCGAGGGGTGTGGCACTCTTGGCAATGCCCCGGGCCGTTGACGATGTAAGCGCCTCGATTCCACGCTTCGCTTTGATTTGGATCGGGCAAGGGTACGTTGGTGTCGAAAAATAACGCCCGCCACACATGCATTCCGGATCGCACGCTAAACGGAAAGCCAAGTTTGTGGTCGGGGATTTGATTACGGACCGGCTCGATGGTGTCGAGATAGGCTTTGAGGTCGAGCATGTCCCGGTCGGTCATGCGCGTATACGACGTATAGGGAAAGGCCGGATAATAGGGCTTGCCGTCGGGTGATTTTCCGTGGCGCAGCGCCTGCACGAAATCTTCGTCGCTCCAGCCGCCGATGCCCGAGTCAGAATCCGGCGTGATGTTGGGCGGAAAGAACGAGCCGAACGGCGATTTTAATTCGCGCCCTCCGGCCAAAAACTTGCCGCCCTTGGGCGCGGTGTGGCAGGTGGCGCAGCCAGCCAAGCGCAGAACGTAAGCCCCGCGTTCGGCGTTGCCCTCGCCGGCTGCGATAGCGGCGTCATGATCTGCCGTGAAGGCGGCAATCAAGGCTATCAACAAGATCAGGCGCATGGGGCTTTATAAAGAAAAACGGCCGCCGGGAGAAATCCTAGCGGCCGTTGGTCTGCCAAGAACGAACGCGTGGTT